>JBLHSZ010000049.1:0-8931 GCA_047627095.1 Rickettsiales bacterium | reverse complement strand
CATACCATCTGGCGCCAAAGTCGATTTTCCATTGTAGTTTACAATTGCCACCAAGGATTGAAATTTCTTTTTCCACGCCATTTTCATCAGCGTAAATTACGGTGTTTTTTTCTTTATCAACTCTTTTGACGCCCTTGTCGATGACCTTCCCAGATTCAAGATCAATCGGCATGAATGGGCTGTAGGTTGCCTGTCTTTCTTGTCCGAGGTTTTTGAGCATTAAATCCATCAACTCATCATATTTTTCCATCACACGAAGCATGGTGGAATCAAAGGCGCCAGATTTGTATTTTTTGGTGGCAGAAATGAATTCATATTCAAAACCAAAGCGGTCAAGAAATGCACGAAGTCGGGCATTCATGTGAGCGCCGTAGCTTTCATGAGTTTCGAAAGGATCTGGAACTCTAGTTAGAGGTTTTCCAAGGTTTGCTGTGATCAATTCTTGATTGGGAATATTGTCAGGGACTTTGCGCAGACCATCAATATCGTCAGAAATGCAGAACATCTTGGTTGGAATTTCTGGCGCAAGAAGATTGAAGGCGTGACGTACGAATGAGGTTCTGGCCACTTCTCCGAAAGTTCCGATATGCGGCAATCCAGATGGACCATATCCGGTTTCAAAAAGAACATATCCTTTTTCGGGAGTCTTGAAGTCAATTTTTTTTAAGATTTTTTTTGCTTCCTCAAATGGCCAAGATTTGGCATTTAAATAGGTTTCTTGATCGTTCATAATTTGTTTGAAGTATTGAGGAGGGGGTGGTGAAAAATTAAATTATTTCCACCAAGTTAGTTTTGACAAGGTTCTTTTTAAAAAAGATATTGGACGATGTTTCGTTGATGTCAAAATATCTTCTATTGCTTGGTTGTTTTTAACATGACCTTCCTGAACGATGACAAATAATGCTCTGGCATTGATGATTTTTTTAGAAGATGGGGTGTTGAAAATTTGACCATCAACATCTTCATAAGCAACTGGGATTCCTAGGTCTTTGTAGGCAAGCTTGAAGACAACGTCGATCCATTTGCATTGGACGTTGACGTCGTAACGAATACATTCTTCACCAGAGCTATCAAAAATTGTTTCAATGACTTGTTCTGATCCTGGGGCGACGATTGCGCGCATTAATAGTTCTGGATAGGCGCGGATTGGACGAAGAACATTGTCGGCTCCAGCTTTTTTTAAACGAGAGCGGTTGGTGTCTTTAACGACTTCGGCGACGATGTGACATTTGATGCCGATTTCGCGCAGGCGGTCAACTAGTTCAAAATTGATGCTGTCCGATGTGGCATCTAGTGGATCTTGAGAAAGAAGAACAATTGTGTGGGCTTTTTTTGCGTTAGCGGATTCAAAAGCTTCATTGCTGGAAACTGGCTTTGAAACCTGAACAACATTTAGTTTTTGTAGGCTATGAGGAAGACCTTCTTTGAATCCTTCTGAGATGATGACTATTGGCAGTTTTGATAGTTTAACACAGCTTTTTCGCAATCCCGAAATGGCTCGATAAAAATATTCTTCACCCAAATTTTCTGGGCAGTTCATAAAGATGATGTGATTTTTCATATTCCAACTCCAATTACCGGTTAACATTCTGTGTTTTATTTCTTGCTTATGTTCAAAATAGGTCGCAAAAACCTGGGTTAAAATAGCAATACCACCAATATAAAGCAAGAATATGGTGATAATTCTTCCAGCTGTTGTTTCGGGTGCAAAATCACCATAGCCAACAGTGGTTGCTGAAGTCATGGTCAGCCATATTGCATCTTCAACGGTTGGAATCTGATCCTCAAGAAGATACATGGCTGTGGAATGCAAAGCTAGAATGACAAACAACGCGGCAAGTAATTTCAAAAATTGAGTTCTAGTTGAACTGTTTTTGATGATGTTCCTGCTGTCTTTTGACAAAAATTTACGATAACGATAACCAAACAGCATAGATTCTTTTTGCTAGGGATTTTGTAGGATTTTTACGGTAGAAAAGCGAGGCATTATAGGCCTTGGTTTTGTATTTTCCAGTTTTTTATTATGTGAAAAGGTCGATTAATTTCTTTACAGTTTGGATCTGTGGCAGGAGATAATGAGGAGGATCGTATTGTTGTGGAATATCTTCTCGATCAAGACATGTCTGGTTGGCGTTGCTACTTTTTTACGGACAGTGTTCAGGCAAAGAAAAATCAAAATCATGTCCAATATCAATCGAAAAAATTATCCTCAGTCTTTGAATAGAAGAAAAAGGACGTCAAAATCTTTTTGTGACTACCGACAATCTCTAATTTGTTTCTCACTCAAATTCGAACTAAACTCAGCTGAATCTGGAACATAAGATTCGCACTTTTCTTCTGGAAAAAATTCCTTCCGACACCCCCATTCTTTGGTTTTTTCATCATAGGCTAGAATTGTTCGATCACCTTTATTGGCTCTCTTGGGTGTTAGTTGTGAAAGGCGGATTTCGTGATTGCTTTTCCAAGAATGAAAGTGGGGGTTTTTTCCGCATTTTGAGTTTTGGGATAAAAAGGATGGTGAGATTTTGGTTGGTCCCAGAGGTTCTCTTTGGGGCAGGGTGATTTTTTTGTATTCATTGTTTTTATCCAGCTCATAAATATTGATATTGAATCCGGTGGGGAAGTTGCTTTTGGATGCACCGATTCTTCTGGCTTGTTCTGGGATTGAGCGGATTTCTACCATGGTTTTTCCGTCAGGGGAGAAATGGGGTTTGTCGTTTAAATAAAGCTCATTCCCACTTTTGAGGTTGGTGATGTTGTAGAGTGGTTGGTAGCTTTTGTCATGTGCGGAATAGAAATAGTGGTAGAAAATGGCATTGTTGTTTTTGATGTCAATTAGACGATTTTCTGCGGCGGTGACTGTGATATTGTGGAAAAAATCGTTGTAGCCGATACATTTGCCGATTTGGGTGCAATAGCTTTTGGCAATGGTGAAACCGGAGTCGGTTTTCATGAGATATTCTATTTCTTGGAGAGTTTTGAGATCTTGTTTTTTGGTGACCATTTGGCAGTTTTTGAGTGGATCGCAATCTTCCTTTTTTTTGTCACAATAGAATTTTTCAGGGTTTAGTTTCTTGTTTCTTCGGATGATGTATTTGGAGTGTTTTTTGAGTAGTTCACTTTCGATTTTTAGGCGTTTTTCTTCTTTTTTATGCCAGTTTTCGGACATTTGGATGTCGATTTGGTATTCTTTTGGGCATTTCCTTGCATGGGTTATTGATGGGATGAAGGATAGGATAATGATTAATGTGGCTAGTTTGGTGTTCATTTTTTGTTTTTTGATTCTTTGTCTATTCGTTTTGAAGTTAGGCTCTTGGTGCAATTATCTTTCTGGATTTCTAAGGGACAAGCCCCCGCAATGACTAAATTTGATTATCTGCGATCTTTCATTTTTTAAAGTCATTCTCGGTGCTAGTCGTAGTTTGCAACTACAACCTTTTATTCAATAAAATTATTAACAAAATAATCATCTAAAATCTTAATTTTTCTGACTTTTAACAAACAAAAGCCAACATTACAAATGAAGATCAGCATCGAGGGCGTTTAAAAAAGATATTCTAGTACTCAGATTTAGTGAGACAGTAGTGGTTGTAAACTGAGACCGGCACCTTTTTTCTAAACCTTCCTTAAGAAGGGGGATCTAAATCTTTAATCCGATTTTTACAAACCTCTTTTACAATTTACAATCTTTTTCAATTCTTCGACTTTGATGATGAAATATTCCAATTGTTCTGTGGTGATGGAATAATCTTTGCTGCATCTAGATTCAGCATAGGATCTTTTTAGAAGGTCAAAACATTTCCTTTTTCTTCGATGTTTGCGGGAAAAGCATCACGAAACTTTGGCAAGTTTTTCAATATTGTGGATTATTTGGCGATAATTGGTGAGAACCAAATGAGAGCATTGGTAGAGATTTCCGGTGGTTTGGGGCAAATAAAAAGCAGCTATTGCGTAATATTTATCTGTAATAGCTTGATGTCATTGTCTGAAGAAGATTTTTTCTTTCCCAAACCAATCTTCAAAATATTCAATTTCGATTTTTTTCTTTTCTTCTTGAGTCAATTCTTTGGGCTCGGAGAGATTTTTCATATCTTCATCTTGTAAAAGCAAAATTCCTTCTTTTTGATGTTAGAGAAAAAATATTGTTCTTTTTCTAATTCTTTATTCACACGAACCAAAGGTTTAATGATGATTGAGGTGATGTTCTTTGTTGAGTAATCTCTTTTCTATTTTCTCATTGATTTTTTTATCGAGGCTGATGGCATTGATTCTGGTGCCGAGTTTGCGGTGTTTGGTGAATGATGTTTGCAATAAATTTGTGAAACCAAGGTTGGCAATTCAAAGTGAAGAATTTTGTCCTTTTTGATGTGGTTTGCAATATTTTAGTTGTGTGATTTTTAGGATGAAAGAAACGCGCTACCGGTAGCGCGTTTCTTTCATATTAAATCTTGAGGGTTTTTGTTTGGGGTTGATGAAATATTTTCTCCTTTGTTGAGGATTGTTAGGGTTCAATGCATTCGGCAACAGAATGCGGGTGTATCATCACTGTTCTTGATTTTGTTTTCCTCGCTAAGGCCGGGATATGTGGAGTATTGAACAGGAAACTTGAACTATGGGTTTCATCTCATGATCTCATGGATCCCGAACTTCGATAGGACGACAAAGTGGAAGACTGAGGATGAAAAGTGGGAAAATCAGATTGTAAAGGTCGTTGAATCATCTGACCTTTATGAAGGGTGGTGAGATGGACGAAAGGGTGATGTCGTCTAGATTTATGGAAAAAGATTGATGACATTACTGGATTCTGATGAATCACCTGATGGTTTATCGTTGTCCTGTGGATCTTCTTTGATTTTTTTGGTTGGTGATTTTTGTGCTATTTGAATTGTGATGATACTTCCTTTTCCGGATATGTTGTCGATTTGTAGGGTAGCATTGTGGGAAGATAATATTGATCTGATTGCGTAGAGACTGAGAGATGTGTTGTTTGAGTTGGTATTTTCTTTTTGTGAGGCTTGTTCAAAGTTCATGCGCATTTCTTCGGAAATTCCATGTCCATTGTCCTGGAAAACTATTTGTAGGAATTTTTGATCTTTTTGTTTTTTGTTTTTAGCAGTTATTTTCACGAATGAGACTTCTTTGCCTCTTTTTCTGTCATCCATGGCATAGTTGATTAGGGAGATGATGACGTGTTTCATGCTTCTTTCGTCAGCATAGATATCGGAGATTTTTAACGGAGCTTCAAAGTGCAATTTGACATTATTGATGTCGGCATCGTGATGCGCCATTTCAATTGATTCTTCTATTATTTTCTTTGTGCTGACATTGGTGAAATTGAAATTTTCGCAGATGTAGGACAATATTTTGGCGCAGCTGGTGAGGATTTTTTTGTGGGTGTCGTGGATGGTTTTTTTGGTGACTAGAATATCTTTGTTTTCGCAATCTAGGATCTTATTAACATCTTGGGTGATTTTGATGATGGTGTCTTCAATGATGCTTTGTCTTGACTGGGATAGGAATTTGTCTCGAGATTGTTTGGATTTCTTGGCTGCTTCATTTTGATATTCGAGCTTACTATTGAGTTCGATTAGTTTTTCATTGGTTTTTTTTTCGGATTTGATGATTTTTTGGCGTTGGAAAAATAATATTATGCCAATAAATATGGCTGCCCCGAATAAGGATAGAAATCTTTCAACGTAGTTGGTGATGAATTCTTTTTGAAAAGAGCTAGAATCATATCCCGTGAGGATGATGAAGGGATATTCGTAGGATTTTTTGTAGATCACGTAGGTGTTGTTGTTGTATTTGAGCTGATTTTTGATTATGAAAAAATCTATGTTTGAATCTACTTCTGCCATGTTTTTAGCAAAAAATTTTACATCTTGCAAATTTTCGTCAGAGCCGATAATTATTTTTAATTCTTCATTAAGAATAATGAATTTTGTGTCCTCTTGTAGATCTTCTTTGATTGATTTAATTAGTTTTCCGATGTTGATTTTGGTGGAAATTGTTCCAATATGTTTTTCACTATCTAGGTCAGAAATTCCAATTGATGCGTCGATAAATGTTTTGTTTGCGAAGGAATCAAAATAAGGGTCAGATAGGTTTAATTGCCAAGGATTAGTGCTTGACTGATAAAGGTGTTTGGAGTTTTTGGCTTTTTTGGCTTTTGACAAAACTCCAATTTCACTTTTAACTAAGATATTGCCTTTTTTATCAATCCATGAGAAATGTGGCCAAGTAAAAGCTTTCTTTTTTAGTCCGGATTTTGTTACTGGAAAAAAGAAATTTCTCTTGAAAAGATGAGCGATATATTGGAGTTCTGCGTCTTTTAGGGAGATTTTATGTCCTTTATCTTCGGCTATGTGAGAAATGTTGTTGAGGTAGTTATTTAATCTGGTGTCAATTAGTTGTGATTCGTTGGTTAATTGATTTTGAAGAGCTATTTTTTGTGATTTGTACAATGATATCCCTGACCATAAGGATGAGATCAGGGCGATGGCCAATATGAATCCGGCGTAAAGATAGAAATCTTTTGATGATGAAATGGATTTTTTGGTCTCATCTCTTTTTTTGATCAAAAAAGATTTGATTAAGTTTTTTATCACAATTAGGTTTTTAATTTTTTTATGGCATATTTCTGTGGTGTTGCCGAATGTTTAAAATTTAACCGATGATTATTAAAAAAATATTTTTAATCACAAGCTTATTGTTGATTTGTTTGTCTCAAAAAACGTTGGCTGCGACAACTGTTTTTAAATCTGCTCAAGATTCCTTCAAATCGGCGGCTGCAGTTTATGTTGTCAACAGAACTGATATTAAGCGATCTGGCGCAACTACTATTCCTGAAGTTTTGAGAACGGTTCCTGGTCTTCAAGTGGCGCAAGGAGAGGCTGGTCAATGGATGGTGACTTCTAGGGGTTTTGCTAATGGATTTGCCAATAAGTTGTTGGTAATGGTTGATGGACGCACTATTTATACTCCATTGTTTTCTGGGGTGAATTGGGGAGTTCAAGATGTTATGCTGGAGAATATTAAGCAAATTGAAGTGATTAGAGGTCCTCGTGCTACCGAATGGGGAGCCAATGCGGTTAATGGAGTTATTAATATAATTACTGAAACTGCATCAAATACTCAGAATTCCTTGGCAACAGCTAGCTATGGCAATAGACACAATTCATTGACTGCGAGATATGGTGGCAAAATTCAGGATCATTCTTATTACCGAGTTTTTGCTTCACGTTATAATAATTATAATAATAAAAGCTTAAATTCAAAATCTAACGATAATGATTTTTATATAAATAGGGGTGGGTTTAGAATTGATTATGATGATTTTGAGAAAGATCTGATCACTGTACAGAGTGATATTTATCGTGGAACTAACCAACTTGATTTATATTTGCCAGATACTGTTTCATCTCAAAATAGAATAAAAGATGAGCTAGATGTTTATGGTGGCAATATTACCACTAAATGGGAACATCAAATCAGTCATAAGGAAGAAACTCAGCTGCAATTTTTTTATGATAAATATGTTAGGGACTATTCTTTGCTGACCAGAAAAGCTCAAACATTTGATGTCGATTTCCAATATTTAAACTCACTTCATGAGAATCATAAAATAACTTCCGGTCTCGGATATCGGGGTGTTAATAGTGATTTGACTGGAAATAGTTTTAGAATATTTTTCGATCCTATTAAGCGTAATACCAGTCTTTACAACTTTTTCATCCAAGATGAAATTGCAATTCTGCCAGATAAAGTTTTCTTAACCATCGGTTCAAAATTAGAATATAATGATTTTACTGGATATGAGTTTCAACCAGCTATCAAAACTTCTTGGCTAGCAACTGAAGATCAAACTCTTTGGGCTTCAATTTCCAGAGCGACTCGAACTCCCAACATTTCAGAAAATGACATTAATATGGTGGTTGGAACTGCTGTTATTCCTGGGAAAGGAACATTTTATAGCAGGCAGCAAGGAGATAGAGGATTTGATTCTGAAAAACTTATTGCTTATGAGCTGGGATATAGAATTAGACCAACTAATGATAGTTTGTTGAATCTGGCATTATTTTATAATGATTATGATGATTTGCGTAGCGCTGAATTAGCTGGCACATCATTGGAAGGGGGCAATAAGTTCTACAGTATATTTCCTGAAAATAATGGCACAGGAAAGGCGGTTGGATTTGAACTTGATGGCAGTGTTAAAATTAATAAAAGATGGGAATTAAAATCAGCATATTCTTATTTGAAATTAGATATGGATGCCAACGTTGGCAGTAATGACGGTGAATTGGAAAAAGAGCAAAGACGATCACCAAAGCATCAATTCAATATTCAATCTAGATTTGATATTTCTAGCGATGTGACTTTTGACAACATATTATATTATGTGAGTGGTATTACGGTCACTGACAATAATTCTAATGTTTTGCAAATCCCTCCATATTTTCGTTTGGATACTCATGTTGGTTGGCAATATTCCAAACAAATATCCTTCGATTTGGTTGGACAAAATTTATTAGATGATTCTCATACGGAATTTTCAGGAGCTTTATGGTCTGAACCAATTGAAATTGGACGCACCTTCTATGGCAAAATAACCTTGAAATTTTAATGGTTATATTCCGAAGAAAAACATTACGCCAACATCAGAAATTCATTGAATCCTGCTGCGTTTTGGCCGCTTCACTCTTTTTTATGTTGAGCCCAATAAAGCTCTATGCAAGCCAAACCTCTGCTAGTGAGATTAAGGCGTCATGGATCTACACTATCACTGATTGGCTGGATTGGAAAACTCATCCTAAACATAAAAAATTAATTGTCTGCGCTGTTGGCAGAGATAAGGTTTACCTCTATTTAAGTAGGGCAAAAAAGAGTTTTGATAAAAAGAAAGATGGTCGTCAGTTTATTATTAAAAAT
>JBLHSZ010000048.1:0-8991 GCA_047627095.1 Rickettsiales bacterium | reverse complement strand
ATCAATTTATTCAAAAAACTCAGATTGAAAGCTCTTTTGACATCTCCGAAAATTTCAAAATTCTTTCCCCAAGAAATTAGGGTTCTAAGTGACATTAAGTTCGACAAATCTCCGTTGGAAAACCCCTCTCTAGTTAGATTTGCCATTTGTACCATCATTCTGGCAACATCTTTATTGGCTTTTTTGGTCAAGAAAGGCAATTTTTTTTCTAAGATTTCAATCTCTTTTTCCGCATCCAAATAGTGCAAATTGGCCACAATATTCCAGCGATCCATTTGGGCTTGGTTGATCAAATTGGTTCCATGATAAATTCCCAAATCATCACCCATTCCAATAGTATTGGAAGTTGCAAAAAGGCGGAAATGCTCATGTGGAGTTAAAATTTCATTTTCCTCTAGAAGGGCGAATTTTCCTTCTTCTTCCAAAAGTCTTTGAATCACAAAAGAAACATCAGTCCGAATTGCATCATATTCATCTAGAACCAGAGTGATTGGGCGAGTCAGTGCATAGGGAATTATTCCGCGTTTGAACTGGGTTATTTGCTTGCCATCTTGCAGCACAATCACATCTTTTCCCACCAAATCCATCCGAGTAATTTGCGAATCAAAATTAACCCTAAGAACTTGCCAATTCAATCTTGCACAAACTTGCTCAATATGCGTTGATTTTCCAGTTCCATGCATTCCTTGAATCAAGGTTTTTTGATTAAACATCAAACTCGCCAAAATTGCTTTGGAAGTTAGTTGGTCAAAAACATAATTTTCATCAATTTTGGGAACCAGATCGGTCTTGTCTTTAAATCCTAAAACCTCAAAATCACAGTCAAATCCGAAGGTTTCTTGGCAATTAATTTTTACTAGATTTTTTGTCATATTCATTTAACTTTTCGATACTTAATTTTAAAAATCGACAAATATGCCAGAAACCAATCAAAACTCAAGAAATTTCCCGACAATAGATCTCGGAGATTTTATTTTGCGTGAACAAAATGTTGAAGATGCTCCTGCATTTTTTGAATATTTTGCCGATCCTGAAGTTAGTCAATACATCATTTCTTCAATACCGACAACCATTGCAGAAGCTCGAACCGAAATTCGCTATTGGATCAATGTCTTTGACTACAATGACGGAATCTATTTTGCTATTGCCAGAAAATCCGACAATAAAATGATAGGTTCAGTTGGGGTTTCAGGAATCAATAGAATTCACAATCGCATTGAAGCGAGCTACGATTTGGCAAAAGAATACTGGGGGCAAGGTTTGATGAGCAAATCCTTAAAAGCAGTCACTGACTATGCCTTCAAGACCAGAAAATTCAACCGCATTGAGGCCATTGCTATGCCAGACAATGTCGGATCTTACAAAGTGCTAGAAAAGTGTGGATTTATCTTTGAAGGAGTTTTGCGGCAGCACAGATTTCACAAAGGAAAATATGTCGATGTTCGCATCTATTCTTTGCTTTATTCAGATTCTGTTTGACAATTTGACCTTTTTGCTTTCAAATTCGTTATTCCTTTCAAAGAATCTTTCCAAAAGTTTTCATTTGCTGTCATAGCTCAGGGGTAGAGCACTTCATTGGTAATGAAGAGGTCGGTGGTTCAATTCCACTTGACAGCACCAGAAAATAAATCCATCAACAACATCTCAGGCAAAAGCTGGAATATCCATTTATTTGGTCTTGCATTTGTAAAACGGACAATTACTATTTCCAGCACTTATGACTTGATGCTTTTCCTTAAATAGTAAATACTCCTCACTCCTTCGCTATTTACAGAAAAGCGTAGGTCCGAAGCCAAACAATCCTATCAACAAAACAATTTATTACGAATGGCCAGTAGTTTAACAGTAATGGGCAATAGAGAAATTTTATTAGTTGCCGAAACAATCGCTCACGAAAAAGGAATTTTAGTTTCTGACATAGTTCATGCTATGGAAGAAGGTATTAAAACCGCCGCAAAAAAGAAATATGGTCATCATTTGAATATCGATTGTGTTATCGACACCAAAACCGGACAAATTAAACTCTACAACCAACTCAAAGTTGTTAGCGATAAATTCGCTTCCCAACCTGAAGTTGAAGGCGAAGAAGCTTTTGATAGTCGAATCCACATCATTCTTTCTGACGCTAAGCACAAAAATTCTGACGCTAAACTTGAAGAATTTGTATCTCAAGAACTTCCTCCAATCGATATGAATCGTGTTGTTGCAGGTGTAGCAAAAAACGAAATAATCAAAAAAGTTAAAGAAGCTGAGAAAAACAAAGAATATGAAGAATTCAAAGGCCGTATCGGTGATATCGTCAATGCTTCAGTAAAAAAAGTCGGTCTTAAAAATATCGTTATGGAAGTTGATGGCTACGAAGCTGTTATCCACCAAAATGGTTTGATCCCAAGAGAAACATTCCGCGTTGGAGACAGAATGAGAGTTTATGTTGAAGATGTTCGTAAAGAACCATTCGGCGCACAAATTTTCTTATCTAGAACTCACCCACAATTTTTGGTTAAACTATTTGCCGGTGAAGTTCCTGAACTTTATGAAGGAAACATTGAAGTCAGAGCCATTGCTCGTGATCCAGGATCTAGAGCCAAAATTGCTATTTATTCAAGACGTGAAGATCTTGATATCATCGGTTCATTCATTGGTATCAGAGGAAGTCGTGTTCAAGCAGTTAGCAGTGAACTTCGTGGCGAAAAAATCGATATCATCAAATGGTCTGACAATATCGCTGAATTAGTTATTTCAGCTTTAACTCCAGCAAAAGTCAGTAAAGTAGTAGTTGATGAAGAAAACGGTATCATCGAAGTTGTTGTTGCTGAAGATCAACTTAGCTTAGCTATTGGTCGCGGTGGTCAGAATGTTCGTTTGGCTTCCAAGCTGGTAGACTACAAAATCGACATCATGACAGATGAGCAAGAATCAGCCAGAAGATCTGCTGAATTTAGCCAATCTTCTAAATTATTCATTGAAGCTTTGGACGTCGAAGACATCATTGCTAATTTGCTTGCTGCTGAAGGATTTTCTTCTGTTGAAGAACTTGCTGAAGCAGAGATCTCTGAAATTGGATCAATTGAAGGTTTCGACGAAGATATTGCCGCTGAAATTAAAAGTCGTGCAATTGAAGCTCTAGAAAAAAACAATGATTAATGTTCAATGTTTAATTGTTAATGGCTAATTATTAATGAAGAAATTTATTAATGACTCGCCATTAATCAATTAATCACTAATGTTAGCCATCAATAATTAATAATTAATCATTACCAAAGTGGATAAAGAACAAACAGAAATCAAGACTAGAAGCAAGTTAACCTTAAAACTAAAACTTCCCAGCTCTTCAGAGCCCAAATCTGTGGCTAATACAAGTTCTGAAAATACCAGAATTAGCAATTCTTTAGTGCAAGTCACCATAAAGGGTAGAAAAAAAGAAGCGGCTCCAGATCAAAGACATCAATCTGCTTCTAGAAATCTCAGCAATAGTGAATTTGAAGCTCGTAAAAAGGCTGTAAGCAATATGACTACAAATTCTGAAGATTTGACTGATGAGCATGATGTTCTGTCTAAAATCAGAAATTCCGAACCGCAAAAATCTCAAGATACTACAAAGAAAATTGAGCCCGAGGAGTCCCCTATAAAAATAGAATCTGAAGAATCTTCTCCTGAAGAAATTAAAGAGGTTCAAGAGGTTCAAGAAATTCAAAAAGTTAAAGAAGAAGTCAAAGCAGCACAAGAAGCTCCAACAACCAAAGAAGTACAAGAAGAATTTAAAGAAGCTCCCGCAATCAAAGAAGTCGCTCAAGATAAAGTTGAAACTCCAGCCCCTTATCAGGTTGATGATTTTGATGTTCGAGGAAAAATCAGAAAAAGCATAGCTGATGCCAATCTTCTTAAAGAGCAAAGAGAAAAAGTTGTTGAGGAAAGAAAAAAAGTTGCCCTAGAAAAAGAAATTATCGAAAAAAAGAAATTTAAAAAACCAAGCAAAGTTGCTACAAAATTTGATGAAGAAGAGGTGAAGAAAAAGACCTTCGACAACAAGAAAGAAAAATTTGGTTCTCGCAGAATGTTAAAAACATTTATTGTTGATGATGAAAGATCTGGCTACAGAAAAGATCGTAGAAAAGGAAGAAGCCGCAAAAAAGACACTCAAGACTACAAAAAGATTATCAATGAAGTAATCTTGCCCGAACTAATATCAGTTTCTGATTTGTCCGAAAGAATGGCAGAAAAAACTGGAGATGTGGTAAAAAAACTATTCCTAATGGGTGTTGTTGCAACCTCTAACCAAGTTATTGACGCTGATACAGCAGAATTGATCATTGAAGAATTTGGCCACACTGTCAAAAGAATCAAAGATTCTGATGTTGAAGATGCAGTAATTGCAGATGATGAAGATGACAATCTTGAACAATTGGAAAGAGCTCCTGTTGTTACCATCATGGGTCACGTTGATCATGGAAAAACCTCATTACTAGACGCTCTTCGTTCAACCGATGTTGTCAGTGGTGAATCAGGTGGAATCACTCAACATATTGGCGCTTCTCGAATCAAAACTAGCCAAGGAAAATACATCACTTTCCTCGATACTCCAGGTCACGAAGCCTTTACGCAGATGAGATCTCGTGGTGCCGATGCAACTGATATCATTATTTTGGTTGTTGCAGCAGACGATGGTGTTAAAGCACAAACAATTGAAGCAATCAGCCATGCAAAAGCATCTGGAGCTCCAATCATTGTTGCGGTCAACAAAATCGACAAACCAAATGCAGATCCATCAAGAGTTAGAAATGAACTATTGAAACATGAAATTGTTTCTGAAGATATGGGGGGCGATGTTATCTTCGTTGAAGTTTCAGCAAAAGCCAAAACCAATCTGGACAAATTAGAAGAAATCATTTTGCTACAAGCAGAAATTTTAGAATTAAAAGCTCCTTACCTAGGCAGATCAAGCGGTGTTGTAATTGAAACTAAAGTTGATTCCTCTAAAGGTGTTATGGCAACATTCTTGGTTCAAAAAGGAACTTTAGACATTGGCGATATCATCGTTGCCGGAACTGCATTCGGTAAAGTCAAAAAAATGCATGATGATAAAGGAAGAAGCATCAAGCAAGCAACACCATCAATGCCCGTTGAGGTTCTTGGGTTAGATTTTGCGCCAGATTCTGGTGATTTATTCATGGAAGTTAATGAAGAAAAACAAGCTAGGGATATCATTGCTTATCGTGAAAAGAAAAAGCGTGATGATAAAAATCTTCAAAATGTTGCTAAAACTACAGAAGACATATTCAAACAGGCTGGAGACAGTGCTACTAGATTCTTGCCAATCATCATCAAAGGTGATGTTCATGGTTCGGTAGAAGCAATTGTCGGAAGTTTATCCAAAATCAACACTGATGAAGTTGCTGTCAAGATCGTTCATAGTGCAACCGGTGGAATCAACGAAGGAGATGTCAGTCTAGCTGCTGTTTCTGGAGCGATTATCATTGGTTTTAATGTTCGTCCAAATGCACAAGCCAAAAACGAAGCTTTGGCAAAAAATATCGATATTCGTTGTCACTCAATAATTTACAACGTTGTTGATGAATTGAAACTAATCTTAGGTGGAATGCTTGACCCAATTAGAAGCGAAGAACATCTAGGAAGAGCTGAAATCAGACAAATTTTCAAAGTATCTGGTTCAGGAAAAATTGCTGGCTGTAGCGTTATTGATGGTGTCATCAAAAAAGGATCTAAAGTCCGATTGCTCCGCGAGAATGTTGTGGTTTATGAAGGAATTTTAGGAACTTTGAAAAGATTCAAAGAAGACGTCAAAGAAGCTAAAACTGGTTTTGAATGTGGTATTGCATTGGATAATTTTGAGGATATCAAAGAAAAAGATATTATTGAATGTTATGAAGTTATTGAGAAGAAGAGAACTTTATAAAAAATATTTATCCTAAACCATGATAATTAACTAACTAAAACTTATGAAAAAACTTATATTATTAGTAACAATCCTATGTTTATCTTCTTGTGTTAATAAAAAAGCCAATGAAGAATTTCAATTTTTTAGCCTCAATGAAAGAAACAAACCGATTGTTAAAAAATCTGATATTTATCTAACTAAAGTCACCAGGTTCAACACTTTCGACAAAGCTACTGCAAAAGTTGTTAGTAAATATAATAATAAAGTCGATGTTTCTGGCTCATGGTCTTTTGTTCAAAAACCATCAAAAACATTAAAAGAAGAAATGTTCACCAAGGCAATAGATCTTGGAGCAAACTACATCATTATGTTTGAAAAAACTAACTGTGATGCTTTGGATATTGAAAGAGGAAGGTTTGAGTTTTTGGAAGGAACTAACTGCTACAGAATAGATTATTATAATTTGCCAGAGGAAAAAACTGTCATTAAAAAAGAAACAACAAAAGTTCTACAAAAAGAAGATCACTCTACATCCAAAACCCTTGTAAAAGAAAAAGAGGTTCCATCTATTTCTCAGATAGAAGAAGTAAAACCAGAGCTTGAAACTGCTCAGTAGAATATTTGGGAATGGGATTTTAATATTGAATTAATACAGCTCTTTTTTCCTAATTTTTCATCCTAGAATCATTAGGATAAAATCAATCAATTCAAATCTCAATTTCCTTTCACACATGTGAATTTTGCAATATGAGGATAGTTCGAAAATCCCATTTTGCGCGGAAAATGATATTGGTTGGTTTTGTCTAAAGATCTATTCCTTATCTAAATAAAAACCATCAATTACATTTTGAAATTTATCTTCTACAAAATTGCGGCGCAATTTCATTGAAGGAGTCAATTCTCCAGTTTCGATTGAGATTGCTTGATCAGATAAATGACATTTCTTAATTTTCTCCCATTTATTTAGGGACTTATTGACCTTATCAATCAATTTCTGGACTCTATTCCTCACGAACTCACTTTTAAGAAAATCTTCGTCACTGAAATTTTCTAATCCGACCTTTCTTTTGTAATGTTCTAGCAAATCAAATTCTACAAATAGCAAACAAGAAACAAATTTTCTATCTTCAGCGATGATGCAAGATCCAGCTAACAAACTCCACCCCTCCATTAGTTTTTGTTCAATTGGAACTGGGCTAACATATTTTGCGTAAGCGGTTTTGAACATTTCTTTTTTTCGTCCAATGATTGTGATAAAACCATCATCATCAATTCTGGCTAAATCTCCGGTTTTCAACCATCCATCCTCATCAATAATTTCTTTGGTTTTGGATTCTTCTAGGTGATATCCCCGCATTATGTTTTCTCCACGCGCCAGAAGTTCACCATTCTCTCCTAGTTTTGTCTCCACATCTGGAAATGTTTTGCCAACGGTTCCTAATTTTTGATTATTTTTAAAATTAACTGCAAGAACAGGAGAGCTTTCTGTTAGGCCATATCCAACATAAATATTAACCCCAATGCCGCAGAAAAATTCTTCTACAGTTGAAGAAAGGGCGGCTCCACCACAAATTATCATCCTCATATTTCCGCCAAGAGCATTGCGTAGTTTTTTGTAGACTAAAAAATTGAATATTTTGTAAGCTATTGATGAGCTTGGTTTCGATTCAGAAAAATCGTCCTTAGCAAATTTGGGTGCAAAATAAAAAGCAGTTTTACCAATTGTTCTCTTAAGAAAACTTGCTTCATTAACTCCATTTTTCATTTTAGCAAAAACTTTTTCCAAAACTCTTGGGACAACAGTCATTAAAGTCGGTTTGATTTGTTTTAAAAGAGCTCCAACATTTTTGACGTCATCGGCAAAATAGATAGATATTCCTTGGGTGATGTAGAAAGAAACCACCATTCTTTCAAAAATGTGCGCAAGTGGTAAGAATGACAAAGCAACATCTTCTTTGCAGTTTAGCGGGAAACATTTTGTGGTTGAATTGATTTGTGAAACAAGATTTTTGTGAGTAATTTCCACTCCTTTTGGAACTCCGGTTGAACCGCTGGTGTAGATGATTGTTGCAAGATCATTTTCATCTATTTGGCTGGTGATCTTTGCAAAAGAATCAGGATCATTTTGCAATAACACTGCTCCGTTATTTATTAAATTATCAAAATGAATGATGTTTTCTCCCTCACATTCAAATCCCCAGATGATGATTTTCTTAAATTCAAAACCGCTTTTCTGTAAAAGTTCTAGATTTGCTTTCGAATCACAAAAAGCAAATTTACAGCCAGAATTTTTAATTTCATAAAGCAGATTCTGTGAAGAAATATCTGGAAAAATCGGAACTGAAATGGCGCCGCTGGATATTGCGGCAAAATCGATTTGCAGCCAAATAGGATTTGGTTTGGAAATTATTGCAAAACCATCTTTTTTTGTCAGGCCAATATCACGCAGTGCCAAAGTCAGATAGCGAATATTTAGAACAAATTGTCCGGTTGAAATATCGATTTGTTTTCCATCTTTTAGAAAACTAAAAGCCTTGGGGTTTTGATATTTAGAATCAATAAAATCGATGAGATTGGCAAGATTGGAGAAATTTTTCATTTCTAAATTTTGTTAGTTATTTGTAAAATTAATCAATGATAAAAATCCAAAATAAAAATCAGGATAATGTTCAAATACAAAATGTTTTACCATCAAGTCAACTTTACTCAAATGAGCTGCATAATAGCAAATAAACGGTAAAATAAATATCGAAATATAATTGGTAAATTGGCTTAAGAATGAAGCTACAATAACGGCATTTCTTTCTTCTATCGATTGAACTTTTTTTATCCTCTTCCTTGTTGCGGGGTGGGTGGAAAATAAAGTAAAATATCCAGATTCTCCAAGCAAGGAGAGTGCCTTGGACATATTTATTCCTCCGAAAGCTTTAGCGCTTTGGCGATCACAGCGATATTCTACAGCTCTTGAGAAAAAGTTTTTCAAGAATTGGTAAATATTTATTAGCAATAGGCGATTAAATAAATTAACAATTTTGGTAGTCACGTTGCAAATGAATTCCATTAATATAGAAATGAAAAAGAACTCCATCCTAAAA
>JBLHSZ010000047.1:0-9069 GCA_047627095.1 Rickettsiales bacterium | reverse complement strand
ACCTAATCTAGACAAGGATTGCTTGGGCAATTTTTATCTACAATAACTTCAATAACATTTTTTGGTGGAAAAGTACTGGGGTATATTTCAATTCCAATATTTTATGAGAATTTTGACGTTGATTCTTGAATGTTTAAAAACTCTAAAATTGAGTCAAAATTAAAAAATCCAATAAATGCCCTACTCTAACATTTGAGTTGTTGATTTTAATCTTTATTTACCAATAATCCGACGATCTTAAAATCACTTTTATTTATCGATGATTAATTCTTCTCTTAATAAACAAAATACAGCACATAAAGTTGCTGTTATTGGATCTGGCGTTTGGGGTTTGGCAATTTCTAGATTGCTGGCCAGAAATCATAATAAGGTCAATGTCTTGTCTCAATTTGAAGATGAAGCAAAAACTATCAATGAGAACCACCCAGAACTAGTTGCTAGCACCAATTTTTCATCAACAATAAAAGATTGCACATCAATATTTATCGTCGTTCCTTCAAATGCGGTTCTTTCGGTTCTAAAAATACTTTCTCAAGAGAAAATTTCTTTAGAAGTTAAATTAACTATATGTACCAAAGGTATTGAATCCAAAGGACTAAAGTTATTTAGTGATTGTATTGAAGAAGAACTTCCAAACAATAGTTATGCTATTTTAGCTGGTCCCAATTTTGCTGGTGAAGTCGCTGATGCATTGCCAACTACGACTACAATTGCTTCTAAAGACAATCAAACCGCTATCGAAATTTCTGACTTGCTAAGAAATGACAATTTTCTTCCAGTGCCTTCTAAAGATATCATCTCTGCTCAAATTTTTGGATCTATCAAAAATATTCTAGCCATTGGTTGCGGGATTGTTGATGGTCTAGATCTTGGTGAAAACGCTAAAGCAGCCCTAATCTTAAAGGGAATTTTAGAAGCGGAATATTTGATAATAAAACTAGGCGGAAATCCAAGAGAAAGTTTTGTTTCTCCTTGTGGTTTAGGCGATTTATTTCTTACTTGTTCAAGTGAAAAATCAAGAAATAACTCGCTTGGAGTTATGATCGGCAAAGGCAATAATATAGAAGAAATATTAGCTAGTAAAATAACCTATGAGGGATTTAACGCTTCTTCCTCAATGATTGAATTTGCCAAAAAACATCAGATCACCCTTCCCCTTTGTCAAAAAATAAATCATATTTTACAGAGCAATTTATCCGTTATTGAAATACGGACTATTCTTTCTAATTCAATTTTATCCAACTAAATAAACAATGATCCTAATCATAGACTTCGGTAGTCAAGTAACTCAACTTATTGCACGCAGAATACGCGAACTCAACATTTATTGTGAAATCAAAAACTCTAATATTTCTCTTGAGCAAATCAAAAAAATCAACCCCCAAGCGATCATCCTTTCCGGAGGTCCTGAGTCTGTTTATGAAAAAGATTCCCTAACCATTGACAAAGGAATATTTGATCTGGGTTTTCCTATTCTAGGTATTTGTTATGGTCAGCAGCTTATTTGCCATTTGCTTGGTGGAAAAGTTGAAAGTTCAACTACTCGTGGATTTGGAAAATCAATGCTTAAAATTGATGATAATGATACTTTATTCAAAAATATCGAAGGTTCACAAAGCCAAGTCTGGATGAGTCATGGAGATAGAATATCTAAAATTCCCAAAGGTTTTGAAATGATAGCTAGTGCAACATCAGCACCGCTGGCAGCAATCGCAGATAGTAAAAGAAAAATATATGGCGTGCAATTTCATCCAGAAGTTGAGCATTCTTTAGACGGAAGACAAATTTTGAAAAATTTTGCCATTGATATCGCAAGATGTAGTCAGGATTGGACTATGGGCAATTTTATGGAAGAACAAATCGCCCAAATCAAGGCTAAAGTTGGAGAAAAAAATGTCGTTTGTGGTCTAAGTGGTGGAGTTGACTCTTCAGTTGTCGCAGCATTGATCCATAAAGCAATTGGCAAACAGCTAACCTGTATATTTGTAGACCATGGATTGCTTCGAAAAGATGAGGGGAAGCAAGTTAAAGAGGTTTTTGAAGATCACTTTAAAGTCAATCTGATCTATGTTGATGCAGCTGATTTATTCTTAAAAAACCTTGAAGGGGTTAGTGATCCTGAGAAGAAGAGAAAAATCATCGGAAAAACCTTCATCGAAATCTTCGATGCTGAAGCCAGCAAAATTGAAAATGCAGAATTTTTAGCGCAAGGAACTTTATATCCTGACGTTATTGAATCTGCTCATCCAAATAGTGGAAAAAGCCATACCATCAAATCCCATCATAATGTGGGAGGTTTGCCAAAAGACATGAAACTCAAGTTGATTGAGCCGGTTCGTACACTGTTCAAAGATGAAGTTAGAAAATTGGGAATTGAACTAGGCCTTTCCAAACAAATGATTTCTCGCCACCCTTTTCCTGGGCCAGGTCTTGCAATTCGGATTCCCGGAGAAATAACTCTAGAAAAGGCAAAAATACTTCAAGAAGCAGATGCAATATATCTTGATGAGATCAGAAAATTTGGACTCTATGATCAAATCTGGCAAGCATTTTGTGTATTACTCCCGGTAAAAACTGTTGGTGTGATGGGCGATGCAAGAACCTATGAATATGCTCTTGCAATGCGAGCAGTGACTTCAACTGATGGAATGACAGCAGATATTTTTCAATTCTCATATGAGTTTTTAACTGCCGCAACCAACCGCATCATCGGTGAAGTTCGTGGAGTAAATCGCGTGGTTTACGACGTGACTTCAAAACCTCCAGGAACTATTGAGTGGGAATAATTTGATTATAAATGACGAGATAGATATTTCTTAAAAATCCTTACAATTACAAAAATAAAACAAATATGACAAATTTCACTCTTCCTTATAATCAGCCAATCGATCCAAACAAAAAAATCGCCTATGTAAATGCGCGAATAATTGATCCTGAAACCAAATTTGATAAAATCGGGCAGCTTTTGACCATTGGAGACAAAATTTCTGACTTTGGTGAAAACTTAGATATTCCAGAAGATGCACAAAAGATTGATTGTGGGGGAAATATTCTTTGTCCAGGACTGATTGATATTCAAGTTCATTTTAGAGATCCGGGACAGACTCATAAAGAAGACATGACCTCTGGAAGTAAGTCTGCAGTTGCTGGGGGGATCACTACTGTAGTTTGCCAACCAAATACTGTTCCAGTTTTGGATTCAGTAATGGTTTTCGAATATTTGCGCCTTAAAGCTGCCGAAACTGCTTATTGCAACGTTAGAGCTTATGCGGCAATAACTAGAGACATGAAAGGCGAAGAAATTACTGATATGAGTAGCTTGAAAGATGCTGGCGCAGTTGGATTCACCGATGATGGACTTCCCGTAATGAATGCCAATGTTATGCGCAGAGCCATGGAATATGCTAAAAATCTAAACGTTCCAGTAGCTCAGCATGCAGAAGATCTTAATTTGACCAATAGAGGATGCATCAATGAAGGTGAAGTTTCACTTGAGCTTGGTGTCCGTGGAGTTCCAAATATTTCTGAATCAGTGATTGTTGAAAGAGATTTGGCAATTCTTGAAGCAGTTGGTGGACATTATCATTTGCTTCATTGCTCAACAAGAGAAGCCCTAGATGCAATTCGCAGAGCAAAAGCAAAAGGACTAAAAGCTACTGCTGAAGTTTCTCCGCATCATTTCACTTTGACTGATAAGGCGGTTTTAGATCAAGGAGCGAATGCAAAAATGAATCCGCCACTTAGAAGTGAAGAAGATCGCTTGGCTCTGATTGAAGGCTTGAAAGATGGAACAATAGATGCAATCGCAACTGATCATGCTCCTCATGACGCCGCTTCGAAAAACAAACCTTTGGAAGAGGCGGCTTTCGGAATTGTTGGTGTTGAAACAATGTTGCCACTTTCATTAGCTCTTTATCACGACGGCACCCTACCCCTAATTGATTTATTGGCGACAATGACTTACAAGGCTGCTGATATTATTCATTTTGATGGCGGAAGAATTGCAAAAGGCGCTAGAGCTGATTTGATCTTGGTTGATTTGAATCATGAATGGAAGATTGATCCAGAAAAATTCTTTAGTAAGTCTAAAAATTCCCCTTTTAAAGATATTGAAGTGAAAGGAAAAACAATCAAAACCATAGTTGGTGGCGTAGTTGTTTATCAAATCTAAGATTATCAAATGCAGCTTCCTAAACTTATATCCAACCAATATGCTCGCAAATTGTCTGGGTATAAAAAACAGTCAATTACTCTGAGTATCATTATTGCGCTAGGAATAGTCTATGGTGATATCGGAACTTCACCTCTTTATGTGATGCGAGCCATAATATCTGGCAAGGTAATTGACGAATTTCTAATTTTAGGAAGCCTATCTTGTATATTTTGGACATTAACCCTACAGACAACTCTAAAATACATAATCATCGTTCTTCAAGCAGATAGAAAAGGTCAAGGCGGGATGTTGGCGCTTTATTCTATCATTAAAAAAGGAAAGAGTTGGTGGTTAGTATTCTTCGCTATGGTTGGTGCGGCTATGCTTCTTTCTGAGGGTTTGATCACGCCAGCAATCTCCGTTTCTTCTGCTGTAGAGGGTTTGCAAATTATCTACCCAAATATCAGTACATTGCCAATTGTTATTTGTATTTTATTACTATTATTTTCTATTCAGCGCCTTGGAACCAATGTGGTTGGATTTCTCTTTGGGCCGATAATGCTTTTGTGGTTTTCAATGATTGGTGGATTTGGACTAAACCATCTTTTGTCTGAAACACATATTCTTGATGCCATCAATCCCATCTATGCTTATGAATTTTTAGCTCACTATCCACAAGCATTTTGGCTATTAGGAGCCGTATTTTTATGTACAACAGGAGCCGAAGCTTTATATTCCGACCTTGGTCATTGCGACAAAAAAAGCATTCGTCGTGGCTGGGCTTTTGCAAAGACCTGTTTATTACTTAATTATTTTGGACAAGGAGCTTGGCTTTTGCAACATAAAGGAGCAATTCTGAGTGGAGAAATGAACCCATTCTATTCAATAATCCCCGAATGGTTCTTATTGCCTAGTATTGTCATTGCAACAGCAGCAGCAATCATCGCCAGCCAAGCTCTGATTAGTGGGTCATTTAGCTTGATCAATGAAGCAACTCGTCAGAATCTTTGGCCAAAGATTAGAACTGATTATCCAACTGATAAAAAAGGACAAATATTTATGCCTCTGGTGAATTGGTTTTTATGCTTTGGTTGTATTGGGGTTACTCTATATTTCAAAGAATCTTCCAATATGGAAGCAGCCTATGGTTTGGCAGTTGTTACCACCATGATGTGTACCACCGTTCTTTTTACCGCACTCCTTGTAAGTCGTAAAGTTTCAAAATGGATTATTTATCCATTCTTTATTTTTTACATAACTTTAGAAAGTGCATTCCTAGTAGCTAATTTAGCAAAATTTATCCATGGTGGATGGATAGTTCTATTGGTTGCATCATTGTTATTCTTCGTGATGTGGGTTTGGTATCAAGCCAAAATATTCAAAAGAAGACATACAAAATTCACTGATTTTAATGAAGTTTTGCCACTCCTTGTTGATTTAAGTAATGATAATACTGTCCACAAAACTGCCACACATTTAGTCTATATGACCTCTTCTCAAAGTGCTGATGAGATAGAGACAAAAATCATGTATTCCCTTCTTGAGCGCCAACCGAAAAAAGCAGATATGTATTGGTTTGTCCACATTGAAATTGTTGATGAGCCATATTTATATGACTATAAGGTCAATATTGTGGCTCATAAAGATGCGGTTAGAATTGATTTTAGACTTGGATTTAGAGTTGAGCCACGTATTCAGCTATTTTTCAATAAAGTTCTAGAAGAGCTAATAAAAAATGATGAAATTCATATCACCAACCATCATGAATATAAAAGACAAAAACATATTTTTGGTGATGTTAGTTTTGTGTTCTTAAAGAAATTTATTTCCAACTATCATTACCTTCCTTTTTATCAAAGATTTGTGATTAGTTCTTATTATTTGATTGATCATATTGCAGTTTCAGAGGATGACGCTTTCGGAATTGATGACTCTGACGCAATCATAATTGAAAAAGTTCCAATTAATTTCAAATCAACGCTTAGCGACATTAAGCTTAACCGAATTTATAAGTAGATTCTGATTAATGATTTTTGTCTTTAAAAATAAATTTCTAACGATTCTAACTCTTGTAATAACCTTAATGGTTTTTGGTGCTCAATATACTAAGACTCAAAATCAAATATTTGCCCAAGCATTTGCAGCGATTGACATAGATAATATTGTTAAAATTAGTGGTTTTAAATCTGCTCAAAAGGCAGAATATTTCTATAATAAACTGCCTAAAAAATATTTAAAAGATGTCAAAAAAGCACCAACAAATTCCTATCGAAGCTCCAGCAATCCTTCTGAATATTATCTAAAAATTTCACTAAAAAACCAACCTTCCTCTAAAAATATTTGCAGCCTAGTCACAAACAAAGGACTAAAATGTTCTGCCTTCGAAAAACCAAATTTTAACATAAAAGAACAACCTAAAAACCCACGTAGCTTCAAATTTGTAGGAAAATATAAATATTCATTAGAATCGAAGATTATTCCTATCGCAACTGTTCTTGATAAAAAAAATCCCGAAGAAATCATTATTACCTACCGGATTTTGAAGGTTTGCAGATTAGCAAGATTGATGAAATAAAAAGCAATTTAACCACTGACTTTTCAGAATTTGAAAATCCCACAACCAATGAAAAGCTTGAAGAGATAAAGAGTAAAATTGCTTCAGGAATAAAACAGTCAGGGGAAAAAGCCAATCAATCACAAGATATTAAAGAATCAGCCAGTCAGCATTTTTCTAAATTAGGAATTAAGGAAATTAGTGACGCTGCTTCTGAATATATTTCTGAATCTTTGGAAAATAAAACTAAAAAAGCGACGGAAGATAGTTTTGAGTCTAATAACAGCTTTATCAACAAAACAAAAATCAACTTCTTTACGAATTTTAAAAACAGCATCAAAAGTTTCTTCTCTGATCTCATAAAAGGTAAGGTTTCTCAAGAAAATGAAGATAAACAACTACTTAGTAAAAAAGCCAATGAGTTTTCTGTCAATAGTGTGAAAAGCGTCGTTGACGCCGGAATTTTCTCAATGAAAGAAAGTGATATTTATTTTCTTCGTAATCTCGAATTAGAATATAAATTAAACAATTTCGATAATAGCTATTTGAGCGTTCTTGGCACCCAGCCACTTTATCAATCAGGTAAGCTGAATCATAATTTTTTCGTACAAGGTAGCGCAATAATAAATGAAAAATCCGTCGATGTTGATGACGATGTTAGTAGACATACGCTAAACATTGGGGCGGCTTATAGATATTTAACTCCTGATGAAAAGAAATTATTAGGAATAAATATGTTTTATGATAGACAATGGCCTTATCAGCATGAAAGAATGAGTTTGGGCCTTGACGCAAAGTCTCAATATCTGAGATTTTCTACCAACTATTATAGTCCGATAACTGATTTTAAAGACAGTAGGATTGATGCTAATGGCAATCAATATGAAGAAAGAGTTCTTGAAGGATATGATTTTGAAGCTGGTTATAGCCTGCCCTTACTTCCAAATTTGAGTTTGTATGCGAAAAGATATCAATATTTTAGAACCACAGAAGATGATTTGATTGGCTATGAAGCTAAGGCCGAATATTTGTTTAAAAACCTTACTTTAAAAGGATCCTTAATTTCGGAAAATGGCGGCAGAGACGGCTATGAAATTGCTCTACAATATAGCATTCCACTTGACGGTTTGAACCATTCAAATTCAGCGATTGTCAATCTCGATAAGAGTCCAATGCGTTCACAAATTTTTAGCAAAGTCCGCAGAGAAAATCGTTTGCGAGTTGAAGAGAGAATAAAAGAAAATTCAAATTCAGGAATTGTTACGGCCGTATTTGATAGTAAAAGTATTGGAATTTCATCTTTTAAGGTTGCTGGATCTGCCTTTCCTTCAGAAACAGACATTCCGATAAATTCTCTAATTGAAATCCCTAATGGTTCTGGAAATTTTGCAATAATTAAATTTAGTAATGGTGCGATCGCCAATATTTCAGCTTCAGGCTCTTCAGGAAGTGTTTTATTAACCTTCACAAAAAGCGAACTAACTGTCATTCAAACAAATAGTGGTTTTGTTCAATTTATTTCTGGAATAGGTGGAATTAAGATCGTTAATGTTCCGGGAGGAACAATAAATTTACTTGGAACAGACATTGATATTATCGAAGATCGTGCGATTTCTACTTCCTCGATACAAGTTCGTGCAGGAGCAATTGAAGTTATTCCAGATCAAGGATCCGCCACAATATCTGGTGCGGAGCTTGATATTATAACCCTTAATGCATCTGATGGCCAAACTGCAAAACTAGTAGGCGCTGTTTTAGATACAAGACGTCAAAATACATATATTAATATTGATCAAAAAAATCCCGATCCTGATCTTTCAGATAACGCAGCTCCTTTTGTAACTGTTGATCCTTCACTAATCACCAACCCTGAAAAAAATGATGATAATGCAGATATAAAACTAACTTTCTCTAAGCCGGTCTTGGTTAGTGGAAATCCAATAATTAACGCCTTCTTTAATAATTCAAATCAGGACTTCATTTATACCGGTTTTGGTAGCAATCAAAATGAATTAATCTTTCGTAAAAAATTATCTGGAAATCTAACTAATTACAATTTTTCAATAGGAGATTCTAAAGATTCATTTAATTTAAATGGAGGAACCATTAAGGGCCAAGATAATGATTTAAATGCTATCACAACTTTTATTGGCTCTAGTTTAATTATTAGTGATACAACAAAACCAACTATTAGCTCATCATCTCCAGCAAACAATATCGCTGGAATTTCAACCAATGCACAGATCGTCTTTACTTTTAGTGAAAATATTGCTGCAGCATCTGGCAATATAACCATCGATGATGTAACTAATGGAACCGATGATAGGATAATTCCAATCGCTGATTCTCAGGTTGATATTAC
>JBLHSZ010000046.1:0-9094 GCA_047627095.1 Rickettsiales bacterium | reverse complement strand
TCAATAAAAGATAAAATATTAAAAGAGGCGATAACTTTATCATGAAAGATCAAACATACATTATTCACATAGTTGAGTGTTTAGCTACATAGAAGAATATGTTGATGGTGAACAATCTTTATCAGATCATAAAACCTATGATGCGGTTTTGAGACAATTGCAAATTATGTCAGAATCTACTCAGAAATTAAGTGATTCTGTTAAATTACAATTTCCGCAAATAAAATGGCGCGAAATAGCGGGGTTTCGCAATATTTTAGTCCATGATTATTTGGGCGACATAGACTTTAAAATAATTTGGAAAGTGATCGAAAACAAACTTCCTGAATTAAAATTTTCAATGCAACAATTAATAACTAAAAAATAAAAAAACATGGCTTACTCAAAAGAACTAATCGACCATTATGAAAATCCTCGCAATGTTGGGGCTTTCAAAAAAGATGAAGAAAACGTTGGAACCGGACTTGTAGGAGCTCCTGCTTGTGGTGATGTGATGAAACTCCAAATCAAAGTTACTGACGAGGGAACAATCTCTGAGGCAAAATTCAAAACCTTTGGTTGTGGATCTGCTATTGCTTCTAGCTCTCTTGTTACTGAGTGGGTTAAAGGAAAAAACATCAATGAGGCGGAAAAAATCACTAACAAGGAAATTGCTGACGAATTGTCACTTCCTCCAGTAAAAATCCATTGTTCAGTTTTGGCTGAAGAAGCTGTTAAAGCTGCGATTGCAGATTATAAAAAAAGAAAAGAAATAAATTCTTAATGTCTGATTTAAGTTCATTTTCAAATCAAAAAACCGGAGAGTTGGGAAATGTGGTTGTCGATTATTTATCAATCGACAACGAGGCATTGAACCAAATCAAGTTGCTCTTAGAACAAAGATCTGATCCTTGCGAAGGAATCAAGGTCAATGTTCGAACTCGTGGCTGCTCAGGAATGTCCTATGCCATTGAATATGCGGTAAAAGATCAAAACATCACCAAATATGATGATTTGGTGATCAAAGATGACATTAATATTTTTATCGATCCAAAAATCTCAATGTTCCTCATCGGCAGCCAAATGGTCTATGTTGAAGAGGATCTTCGTGCAGGTTTTGATTTTGTCAATCCCAACGAGAAGGGCAGGTGCGGTTGCGGTGAATCGTTTAACGTTTAAAACCATCCCCAAAACAACAATTTTGTGACAATTCATCCCATATGCTTCTAGAAAAACTCAATCACTTTGAGAAATTTAATTTCCCAACCAATTTCCAAATCAATGACGAAGAACTAGAAGATAAATATCTAGAACTTCAAAAGAAATTTCATCCTGACACATCATCAGATGAAACCGAATCTCAGATCAACTCAATTTTCATCAACCAAGCTTACAAAACCCTCAAAAATCCCGTCTTACGAGCGATCTATCTATTACAATTGCAAGGAATTGATATTGATTCTGACGATTGCGCCATCAAGCCAATTCATGAGAATTTGATGTTCATAGTGGAACTTCGTGAGGAAATTATGGATAATCCAGAAAATAAGAATCAGATAAGAAAGGAAATTAAAAAGATAATTTCCGATGAAATGCCTGCCGTGATTGATCTTATGGGTGAAGATCAATATGAAGCAGCGGCACAAAAACTAATCAAAATAAAATATTTAGACAAAATAATTTCTGATTTAAAAAAGAAATAATTATCTTTTTCTAAGCGCCATAAAAATCACCGTCAAACCAAGAGCAATAAGCGGAAGAGACAAGATTTGTCCCATAGTCACAGATGAGAATAAAAACCCAAGCTGATCATCAGGCTCACGGAATTGTTCAACAAAAATTCTAGCCGATCCATATCCAATCAAGAATAATCCTGATAAAAATCCTAACTTTTCTTTAATTTTAGTGAATTTTGCCAAGAAAAAGAGAATCAAAAATAGTAATAATCCTTCTAAAAAGGCTTCATAAAGCTGACTCGGATGGCGAGGACTCATTCCGGCATTTGGGAAAATAACCCCAAAATCAGAATTGGTTACTCTGCCATAAAGTTCCATATTGACAAAATTAGCTACTCTTCCAAAAAACAAACCAATCGGTGCAGAAATCGCTAGGATGTCAGTTAGTTCTAAGAAATTAATTTTGTATTTTTTAGTAAATAAAAACATTGAGATGATAGCCCCAAAAAGACCGCCATGAAAGGACATTCCTCCCTGCCAAACAGCAAAAATTTGCAAAGGATGATCAATGTAAAAACTAAAATTGTAGAACAGCACATAACCCAATCTTCCACCAATAATGATCCCTAAAACTGCCCAAAAAAGCCAATCATCCCAAGCTTCCTTGCTCATGATGGGTTTTTTCTTATTGAAAGATTTGAGCAAAAACCAGGTGAATAAAATTCCCGCAATATAAGCAAGTGAATACCAGCGAATGGCAATTGGCCCAAGTGAAATAATATTAGGGTCGATGTTGGAAAGTGTAAAAATCATTGTTTGTGAGTTATGAGTTATGATATAAGGGTGTATATCAAAGTTAATCTTTTAATGTGATAATATTTGGGGAATCATCAATCCTCTGTGTCAATTTAAATTCTGATTCCATCTAAACCAAATCCAACTTAATTCTTCCTTCGAAGTTTTTACAATTAATGTTCTTGAATAATTGGATCAACCTGTTGAGCCTGATTGGGTTGGGATTAATACCTGGATTTGCTATCTTCCAAGAGCTTGGTGGAATTTTAGGTGATTCCGCCTTCACAACTGACCTTTTTAATTCTGTTGGAAGAGCGGGAGTTCTGGCCGTCACAGCAATTATTTTTTTAAAATCTCTTTGTAAGAGTTCTTTTAATTCTGGATTGTCCATTAAATCAGCAGGGTTTTTACCCCTATTATCTTCTATTGTATTATCGGCGAATTCTTTCAATAATATTGAAGTTATTTTACTAAAGTCTCGTTCGTTATTCAGATGAAATTCTGCAGTTTTATGGAGAGGAGTTTTTCCTTCTGAGTCTTGCAAATTAACATTAGTCCCACCTTCTATTAATAGACTAACTAGCTCAGGTTGATTTTGTGATATTGCTCTAAAAAGGGGTAGTTCTCCTTTATTTGATGTAAGGTTAGCATCGGCTCCAGCTTTTAATAGCGCTTTCATTATTTCTTTTGAAGTCTCAGCAGAATATTCATTGCAATAAAATATTGCCATAAAAATGGGGGTAACGGAGCTAGAATAAAGATTGTGTTTTCGGTTAACATCAGCTCCATCTGTTATGGCTTGATTAACTGCACCTAGATCTTTGTCTTGTATTGCGCTAAATAAATCTTTCGATGCTTTTTCTTTTTTATCTAAGGTTCTTTGAGGGTTCCTACCTTCTAACTCTGCAATTGTTTCTTTTTCAATCCTCCACGTCATAAGTTTGTGAATATGAGATATGCGCTCTAATGCAGTTGATCCATCACTATTCTCAAAATTAGCATCAGCGCCATTCTTTACTAATAATTGAATTATATCTATTTCATTTTTCATCGCAGCTACAGTAATAATTCTGTTATCACCAGAAAATCCATTAACATCAGCACCTGCTGCAATTGACTCCTGACATTTTTTATAATTATAATCACCTATCGCATTTATAAAAGATTCTGTTGCTGTTATTATTTCTTGTTCTGTCGGCATAATTATCCTTTTAATTAAATTAAAAAATATATGGTGTTGCAAGATCAGATCTTCGTATGAAAGAAGACTCGGCAAAACTAATAATCTATTATACCACCATAAATTACTTGAACAAGGGATGCTCACCTAACAGACATGAATCTTAACAGAAATCTAATAAATCATTCGTAAACTTCAAAAATCATCAAAAAATCAGTTAAAACACTTATCTTCCGCGATATTCGGGAACATTTTGCTCTTTTATCCAAACATCTTTTGGCGGTTGGTTGGTTTGATAAAAAATATCAATTGGAATTCCGCCTCTTGGATACCAATATCCTCCGATGCGCAGCCATTTGGGGTTTAATAGTTTTTGTAAATCTTTGGCAATTTTTATGGTGCAATCTTCGTGAAATGCCCCGTGATTTCTGAAACTTACTAAATAAAGTTTTAATGATTTGCTTTCAACAATATGTTTATCAGGAATGTAATCGATCACTAAATGAGCAAAATCAGGTTGTCCAGTGACTGGACAAATGGAGGTAAATTCTGGGCAGGTTAGGGTAATTACATAATTGACATCGATATGTGGATTCGCCGCAGTATCAAGAATTTCCAAATTCGGCTCTTGATATTGATAATTGGTTGATTTCCCAAGTTTGGAATCAGAAATTGCAGAGTTTGTAGTCATGAAAATACAAGCAAATTGATTGATAAAATTGATGGCAATTTAAGTCGTCAAAACTTAAATTACCACTATTAAACAGTTCATGAATTTTAGATGCTAAAAAAAATATTTATCTTCCCAATAAGAATCTACCAAATAGCAATATCTCCAATTATTGGTGGAAAGGGATGTTGCCGATTTATTCCAACTTGCTCAAGCTACACTATTGATGCGATTGAAGAATATGGAATTTTTAAAGGAATATCCTTGGGAATGATTAGAATTGGAAGATGTCATCCATGGTCAAAAGGCGGATATGATCCAGTTAAAACAAAAGATAAAAAGAATAGTTAAATGTATCATATTTTTCTTAATATAGTCCTAATCACCGCGCAGAATCAAATTGATCACGTCAAGGGATATTCATGGGATCAAGAAAAAATTGTTCAATATGAACAAAGAAATTCTGATGAACCGAAGGACAAGATCCTAAAAAAAGATTCAGATGTTCAAATAGCAAGTGAGGTTGAAAATTTCTTTGGAGATGACCTTGGTGATGAATCTTGGGATGGTCAAGATATAATCTCTCAACTAAGACGTGAAGAAGAACTTGAAGAAAAATCCTTGGCTCCTGATTTAGAATCTTTGGGTCTTGATGAATTAGAGCCTTTTAAAAAAGATATTCCAAAGCAGGAAGAAAAAATCATTGCGATTGAAGATCAAAAAAAACCAACTGAAAATTTAAAAGAAGATCGAGAAAAAGACGTTACAGACCTTCCCAATGCTCCTCTTGTAAAAAGAGATAGTGATGTTGCAAAAATTCCAGAATCTGAAAAATTGCCAAGTGGATTGCCAACGCAAGATAACCCTCTTTCTGTAAAAAAAGATGATAAAGCCAATTTGGATGTCAAAAATAACGAGCTTCCTGAAATAAAGAAAGATCAAGAAAAAACCGATAAAAAGTCAAAATCCGGATTTCATCCGATTGAAAAAATAAAAGAATTTTTTAAGAAAAAATTAGATAAAGACAAAGAACCTCAGCCTGATATCAAAGAAAAAATTCTAGCAGAATCGCTCGAGGACAAGAAAATTGATGCCGATAAAGACATTTTGGATTTGAAAAAAGAAAAATTGCGTGAAGAAATTGAAGCAAAAAATGAAGAAGAGAGACAAAAAAGAATTGATCTAGAAGATCTTAAAGAAATACAAAGGATGGAGAAAATGCAAAGTATCAGAAAAAAATATTTGCAGCAAAGCGAGGAAGATGTTTTTGAAGGGATTGGTAATTATAAAATAATGAGTCAGATTGTTCCAAAAGCAAAAATATTGCCAAAATTCATTAATAAAGAAGTCCCTCCGCCACTTCTAAATCGAATCAGAAACAATGATAATAGATATCATCCATTTATGATGAGTAACGGTGAAAAAGTTGATTTTATGTTCAAGGCAATTGCACGGAATTTAATTGCTGATTTTAATGCACTCTATGCTTTGAACAAGAAGCCAAATATCAAAAATCATTTTGGTGACACTTTATTGACATTTTCCACCATAATGGGAAGGCATGACGCCATGTCTAGCATTCTATCTAAAGGCTCAAATCCAGATTTGGTCAATGATTTGGGATATACGCCACTCAATATTGCCATTGAGCTTATTGATTATAAATCCGTTGAAATTTTGATTGATATGGGAGCCAAGGTTGATTTAGTAGATAGTTTTGGCAGGACATACCTAATGCAGGCAGCGAGAGTTGGATCTCTGCAAATGGTTGATTTGTTGATCAGCAAAGGAGTTGGAGTAAATGTTGAAGATCGCAACGGCGATACTGCCTTGTCAATCGCCTTTAAGTTCAAACAGGATATCATTGCAAAATATCTAGCAAAATTTGGAGCAAAAAGCTTTATCAAAAAAGATTACAAACAGGATGATTCTTCAATGATTGAAGATATTTTTGATAAATGGAGATAATAATATTAATAGTTTATATAGTGTTTTTATGAAAAAAAATGATACTGCGGCGGCAAATAATATAAAGAAATTAGGAGAGTTTCTTACCGGACATGAAATGCGTTGCGAAGCAACAACAAGAGAATATGAAGAAAGTATTCGCAGTAATTTTAGCAAAACTACAATAGCCTGTGTTCCTTTAGATCCGAAAATTGAAGCTTATGTCAATTGTGTAAAGACAAGTAAACAGGAAAAAGAGGTTTTTATACGATGTGACATGGTCCATCCATCTTCAAATGGAACAAAAACAATAAGTTTCTCCAGTTTAGATATTCCGGAGCGTGAGCTTTAATTAAATTATTTTCTTAAAATGCCCCTAATTACCATTCAAGAGCCAATCAAAGAAAGTGAATCAGAAGTTCAAGATCAAGAAATTGCTATTGGAATTGATCTTGGGACTACAAATTCTTTAATTGCGATTTCGATTAATCAGAAGCCAGAAATTTTGTTTGATGCAAATAAAAATTTCATACAACCTTCAATTGTCGCATTTGACGGGAATGAAAATTTGGTTGTTGGAAACGAGACCAAAAATTTAGATGGAGAAAAAATTTATTCCATAAAAAGATTGATGGGAAAAGGATTTTCTGATGTCAAAAAAGACAATCATTTCAAAATTAAAAACCATGATGGGAAAATAAAAATCCTATTTGGAAATAAAGAACTCAGCCCAGAAGAAATTTCAGCACAGATTCTTAAACATCTCAAAAATATTGCAGAGATTGGCCTAGGAAAAACGATTTCAAAGGCAGTGATCACAGTTCCAGCTTATTTTGATGAATCAGCACGAAATGCTACCAAACAAGCAGCTAGTATTGCTGGATTAGAGGTTTTGAGACTTATTAGCGAGCCGACAGCAGCGGCAGTGGCATATGGGTTGGACAAAGAAGGTTCTATTAAAAAAGAAGGTGTTTACGCAGTATTTGATCTTGGTGGAGGAACTTTCGATGTTTCGATTTTGGAATTAAAAAAAGGCGTCTTCAAAGTGATTGGCGTGGGCGGAGATTCTGCGCTTGGTGGTGATGATTTTGATCATTTGATTTTTGATAAAATAATTCAAGAAAACAATCTTAAAAATATTTCAATTCTTGATGCTCAGAATATCAAATTATCTGCCAAGAAGATTAAAGAAGAACTTACATCTCAAAGTCTTTCCAAGATAAAAATTAATCTTGAAAATCAAGAAATAGACTTTCAATTAGATCAAAAAGAATTTGAAAATTTGAGTCAAAATTTGATACAAAAAACCATCCAAATTACCCAAGATTTGTTGGATGATCTGGATTTGGAAAATGAACAAATAAAATCAATAATTTTGGTCGGAGGATCAACCAGAATGAATTTGGTCACAGAAAATCTAGAAAAGATCTTTGGTGAAGAAAAAATTCTAGATAATATTGATCCCGACAAAATCGTCGCTCTTGGCGCCGCAATCCAAGCGGAAGCTTTGACGACCAGAAATTCAGATAATCTCCTTTTGGACGTCATTCCTCTTTCATTAGGAATTGAAATGATGGGTGGTTTGACTGATAAGATAATTTTCAGAAATTCAACGATCCCAACATCATCATCAAAAGAATTCACCACCTATGCTGACTATCAAAATGCCATGAAATTTCATATTGTTCAGGGCGAAAGAGAGCTCGCCAAAGATTGTCGTTCGTTGGTAAATTTTGAAATCAAAAACATTCCATCCCTAAAAGCTGGGGTTGCAAGAGTGAAAGTGATTTTCAAAATTGACGCTGACGGTCTTTTAACAATCAGCGCCACAGAAACACTAACTGAGGAAACTCAAATAGTTGAAGTTAAACCAACCTTCGGATTGGATGAATCACAAGTTAAAAACATGCTTTTAGAGTCCCTGAAGAACTCCAAGGGGGATATGAATGCAAGATTGCTTGCTGAGGCTAAAGTTGAAGCAAAACGCAGTATTCTGGCCCTAGAATCAGCTTTAAAAGAAGACAAGGAATCAGTCGATGACAAATTTATCAAATCTGCACAAGATAAAATAAAGATTCTAGAAACAGCAATTGAAAGTGGTGATTCTAAAAAAATTAACGCAGAAGCAGAAGAATTAGAAGAATTTGCCAAAACATTAGCTGAGGTAAAAATGAATCAAGCCATCAATGAATCTTTGATCGGAAAAAAAATAGACAACATTTAATAATTAAATTGTTGATAAATTAGTTTAAATTTTTATCATGCATGCCTTCTTAAATTTCACGTCTGTTAGGGGATATAGCTCAGTTGGTAGAGCACCTGCTTTGCAAGCAGGGGGTCAGCGGTTCGAACCCGCTTATCTCCACCATTTCATATGATTACGAAAAATAATTATATTTGAATTAAAACATCCCTTCCGCAAAAATAAAAGTTCCATCAAGAAAAAATCCAAAACATCAACTTATATGCTGGACGCAAAAGAATCTTCTGCGTTATTATCTTCGGCTCATTTTCCAGTGGCGACCCCTTTTTCTTAGAAATATTGATAAAGAGAGCGCAGGGAAGTTATGACTCTTTAACAACCAATCAAAAACAAGAAATTATCACCCGAATCAGGGGTAAAGGTGATAATTTCTTGTTTTTGATTGGTTGTTAAAGCTGGATATCCTGTCGGCATAATTTATTTCTTAATTTAAAGTTAAAATAACGATAAATTGAAGAACAGTTAATTTCTATTTATTCAGGCACCTGTCAAATCTCCCCAAAAATCACACATTTAAAAAAAATTGTCCAAATTGACAAAAGTCAATTACGCAATAATTCTATTAAATATTCTATATTCCGTAC
>JBLHSZ010000045.1:0-9165 GCA_047627095.1 Rickettsiales bacterium | reverse complement strand
ATCTTTCCAAAAAGAACGCTGCAACCAATGAAGAAGTTGCTATATTTGATTTTAGAAAAGAGAAAAATCTGAAGTTATTGGTCAATGAAACTAGTTTGATGGATATATTTGTTAAAATAACTGGCGGAACGAGTGATATTGGTGTTGATAATCAGGATGTTGTCCCAGCTAAAAATGAAGAGGAATTAATAATTGATACCTCGATTTCTTTAGATGAAATCATTATCGATGAATCAAAATATGATGTGAATGTTGATAAAAATATTGCTCCAGAATCTATATCTTCCAAGGAGGATATTACCGAATCTGAAACCTTAAAAATTGATGAAGACGGTATCAAGGGTATTATTGAAAATAAATTACCAATTGACCCTTCAATCCAAGAGAAAACAACTCAGGAGGCTGTTCCAAATCAAATTTCAGATCCAGCAGATTCATCTTCAGTGATAACACAAGCCCCAACTCCAGTTAAAGTAGAAATTACAGATCCTACTAAAATGAAATTTCTGCCAAACCAGTAAATGCTAGTTAATGAAGCGCTAGCTTTAGCTAGAAATAATTTGAAACAAAAGGGCGTTGATTCATCAAGAATAGACGCCTTATTGATTTTATGTCACTGCTTAAACACCACTAAAGAGAAAATTATATTTGGTGGTGATGAAAGTCTTGATGTTTGTGAACAAAAGAAATTTTTCGATGTTTTAAAACGTCGTGAGAATCGTGAGCCAATGTCACACATTTTAGGAAAAAGAGAGTTCTATGGTAATGACTTCATTGTAAGTCCGGATGTTCTTGATCCTCGCCCAGATTCTGAAAGCCTCATAGATTCAATTCTAGAAATTTTTCCTGATAAATCCAAAACAATAAAAATTCTTGAACTTGGTGTCGGTTCTGGATGTTTATTTTCTACATTCTTAAAATATTTTCCAAATGCATCAGCAATTGGTGTAGATATTAGTCAAAAAGCTTTAAATATTGCTCAAGATAATATCAATCAACTAAACTTATCATCAAGAGCAAATCTGATTCAATCCAATTGGTTTTCCAACATTGACGATGATCAAAATTTTGATCTAATAATATCTAATCCACCTTACATTAAAACCAGCGATATATCCCTATTGCAAGATGAAGTAAAAAGATTTGAACCTCATCTAGCATTGGATGGAGGAGAAGATGGCCTTGATTGCTATCGATTGATTGCAGTCTCAGTAGGAAGATTTTTAGCAGAATCGGGATTGTTATTATTGGAGATTGGTCAAGATCAAGAAAATGATGTGAAGAAAATTTTTGAAAATAATGGCTTAAAGCTCATTGAGGAAAAAAAGGATTTATCAGGAATCATTCGCTGTCTCATTTTTTCTAATAAATAATGGAAATATTTAACGACATATCCTCAATTAGGAATTTCCTAAAAAAACATTCCAATGAAGAAATAGGCTTTGTTCCAACAATGGGATCTTTACACCAAGGTCATTTATCACTAATTGATCTTGCTAGAAAAACCTCGGATATTGTTGTGGTGAGTGTTTTTGTAAATCAAAAACAATTTAACAATTCTGGGGATTTTGAAAATTATCCAAATAATTTGGATAAAGATATTGAATTATTAAAAAAATCTGGCACGGATGTGTTATTTATTCCGCACTCAGATGAAATTTATGGTAATGGATTTTTGACTAACATTAGCACCATGAAATTAGGTGATAATCTTTGTGGAAAGAATAGAGTGGGTCATTTTGAAGGAGTAGCTTTGATCGTTGCTAAATTGTTCAACATCATCAAACCACAAAAAGCATTTTTTGGTGAAAAAGATTTTCAGCAATTGCAAATTGTCAAGAAAATGGTTTTTGATCTAAATTTTGATGTTGAAATTTTTTCTGGAAAAACCTTGAGAGAGGAAGATGGATTGGCGATGTCATCTAGAAATATAAGGCTTGATGATGATCAAAGAGAAATTGCTGGTGATATTTATGAGAATCTAAATTTGGCCAAGCAAAAAGTTTTGGATGGGAAAGATATTGATTCAGTTTTACGAGAAACAGGAAATTTATTGCTGAAAATTGGCGCCCAAAAAGTTGATTATTTGCAAATATGCGATGAAGAAAATCTTGAGCCAATTTCCATCTTCAATCCACAAATAAAGTCCCGATTATTCATTGCCATTTATGTCGGCGAAATTAGGCTGATAGACAATATTCCCCTTTGAAATAATTATATATTTATGACAAATTCCTTACCAAATATTGCCAAGAAATCACCTTTCAAAATCGAAGTTGAAGCTGGAAAAACCTATTATTATTGTTCTTGTGGACTTTCTAAGTCCCAGCCTTTTTGTGACGGATCTCATAAAGGAACTGGGCTAAAATCAATAATTTTTAAAGCTGAAGAATCTAAAATAACCTATTTCTGCGGTTGTAAACATAATAAAAGTGGCGCTCTTTGCGATGGATCTCATAATAAAATATAATGAAAAACTCCAAACCCCCTAAAGCCAAAATCCATCATTTAACAGAACTAATTCCTTACCTAAGGCCCTATCGTTTGGAGATTTTCTTTGTGTTTGTTACCCTGATCTCCACTTCAGCGATAATTCTATTTTTAGGGAAAATCTTAAAATATTTAATTGATTTAGGGTTTTTTTCTTCTGACACTTACTATTTAAATCTAATTTTATTGGGATTAATTGGTGCAATTATTGTGCTTGCGATTACGGGATTTTTTCGATCTTTCTTGGTCAATTCTGTCGGTGAGAAAATAATCACTGATCTTCGTAAAGACATTTATTCTCATATTATTCGCGTCTCTTCGGAGTTTTTTGAGATTGCCAAAACTGGCGACGTTATTTCTAGGCTTACCGTCGACACAACTTTACTTTATAATATTATCAGTAACTCCATGGCTTTTGCCTTGCGAAATTTGATATTATTTTGTGGTGGAATTACGTTCTTATTTTTAACCAGCCCAACTCTCACTTTTGTGTCTTTAGCTTTGATTCCACTAGCTATTGCTCCAATTATCTTAATGGGAAAAAAAATAAAGAATCTTTCTAGTCATTCTCAACAAGCGGTTTCATTGGTTGGATCTCACATTGAAGAAACTATAAGTGGCATTAGAACCATTCAATCATATCTTTGTGAAAATAAAGAAATTCGTAATTTTAATAAATATCTGGAAGATTCTTTGGTTATTTCAATAAAAAAGATTCGCCTGAGATCATTGATGGTAGCCTTGGTTATTGCTTCGGCATTTGGATCTATAGTAGTTATTATGTGGTTTGGTGGTAACATGGTTCTAAATGAAGAAATAACCTCTGGAGAGCTTTCCTCGTTTATTTTTTATTCCATTTTGTCTGCCACATCTTTGGTCTCGATTAGTCAAATTATGAGTCAGTTGCAAACTGCTTCTGCAGCAACTGAGCGTCTTTTTGATTTGTTACAAATTGAATCTCCCGTGGTTGAAAATATTCATCCGGATAATTTAATTGTCAAAGAAGATAATGACATTATTTTCAAAAATGTCTCTTTCTCATATCCTTCCCGAAAAGATCATCAGGTATTGCATGACTTTAATTTGGAAATTAAGCAAAAAGATAAAATAGCTTTAGTGGGTGAAAGTGGTGGTGGAAAAAGTACGATTCTGAAACTTTTGATGCGTTTTTATGATGTCAGTTCGGGAGATATAATGATTAATAATCAAAATATTAAAGACATTTCAATCGCTGATTTAAGAAGTTTATTTTCCTATATTTCACAAGATTGTTTCATATTTTCCGGAACAATATATGAAAATATTGCCTATGTCGATAAGAGTTTAACTGTCAATGACATTGAAAAAATAATTGATGATAATGAAGCCCTTCATTTCATTAAGGGTTTGCCGGACGGAGTTCATAGTTTTGTTGGTGAAAAAGGGGTTAAATTATCTGGTGGAGAAAGACAAAGAATTGCCATTGCTCGGGCGATTGTTAAAAGTTCGCCAATTTTGTTGTTTGATGAAGCAACTTCTGCTCTGGACAATGATAATGAGGCTTTGATTGCAGGATCTTTGAAAAAATTGGCGCAAGATAAGACGGTGATTACTATTGCCCATAAAAGATCTTCAATAGTTAACTCAGATCGTATTATTTTTGTAAAAAATGGAAAAATAATTGAAACAGGAACTCATCAAGACCTAATTCATGCTGGCGGGGCATATCAAAAAATGTATGATCGTTAAAAATAATATTCTATGACGAAGCAAATTAATTTTTACATCATAAAGAAGTTTCTAATCAACTTCTTTTTCACTTTTATATCGATCGCTTTATTGATTTCTTTGATCAATATTTTTGAGCTTTTAGATCGGGTTTCTGGAAAAGAACTAACTATGTGGCAAATTTTCTTGCTCGACATTTTGCAAGTGCCTAGTTTTATTGAAGATATAGCGATTTTTTTGGTTATGCTTGCTTCAATGATTACCCTGTTTTCTCTTTCTATCCGTAGTGAAATTACGATAATGAGAGCTTCTGGATTGTCATTTTGGCAAATATTGTCACCAATTGCACTGGCTGCTTTTTTGTTAGGTTTATTTTTTGTCTTAATATTTAACCCGATCTCAATCACTGCTAGTAAAAAGCTAGATAACATGCAAAGAGAGCTTATCAGTAAAGAATCTTCGAATATGCTGGCGCCTTTGAATGGAATTTGGCTCAAACAGGATAATCCTTTGAATAAGGATGAAAATATTATCATTAGGGCACAAAGAATTTACCGAGAAAATTTACAAATGAATAATGTCAGCCTGTGGTTTTTTGATAAGGATGATAAATTTTACAAAAGAATTGATGCAAAGAATATGATTCTCAGTGAAGGCAGGTGGGAGTTAACAAGTGCCATTATTAATGACGATAATAATATTAATAAAGTCCAAAATAACTTAAAAATTAGCACTAATCTAGAGGCTCAATTCATTACCAAAAAAATTATTAATAATTTTGAAAATGTACGCCTTTTCTCGGTATATAGCTTGCCTTCATTGATTGATAATCTACAAGATTCGGGATTTTCTCCTAGAAAATTCTTAGTTTATTATCACTCTCTTTTGGTTAAGCCGTTTTTGTTTGTAGCCATGTCTTTAATGGCGGCATTCTTTGCAATTAATAATGTTAGAAGCCGTAATAATTCCATAATTTTTGTGACTGGAATTGCTGTTGGATTAGTTTTTTATGTTAGCTTGGTAATTGTTGGCGCACTTGGTTCTTCGGGATTGATTCCGATTTTTCTAGCAACTTGGATGACGGCGATAATCTTAATGATAATAAGTATATTGCTTATATTTAGAAAAGAGATTATTAATTAGTTTAAGAATTTTAACAGAACTTACTTTTATAATATGAAAAAAATCATTGCTTTAGCCTTTTCTTCATTCCTTTTTTTTTCGTGCTCTAAAGTCAATCTTTCTGATTTGAGAGGTGACAGCAAAACACAAAATATTTCGCAATTGCCAGAATGGATTATTAGTCCTGACGTTCCAGATGGAATCGCGAGAGTTGGTATTGCCAGTAAAAGTGCCGGTGGTGTTAGGTTTCAAATTCCTCAAGCAGAAACTGATGCCAAAGCCAATATTGCTTCTGCAATCAGCTCGGAAATTTCTCGTATTACTAAAGAAGCTTTGAGAGAATCTAAAGTTGGGCAAGTAAATGATGTTGATCAATTTTTTTCACAAGCAACCAAAGAAGTGGTTAAGAATATGCCATTATCTGGAATCAAGAGAATCAACATGTATCAAGGATCTGACGAAACTTTGTACATCAGAATGGTGCTCAAAAATGACGATTATGGAAAATATATTAAGAATAGCCAAAAAATTTATGAAGATCGCTTGAGAAGATCCAATCTTTCTCGTGAAAACATCAATAAATCTCAAGCGGCAGTCCAGGTATTATTTGATGAGTTGGGAAAAGAAAGGCAAACACAATAAATATATTTCAATATGAAAAAAATAATCCTTTTAATCTCATTGTTTTCGATATTAGCTTGCGCTAATGGGCAAGAAATTGAAGCAAAAGCTGCTGTTAAAGCTCGTTATCAAGCTGAAACTGGATCAAGAATTAATGAGGCTAGTAAGGATGTAGATAGTCTTTTTGACGAAATAAAATAGGGTTTATTGATCTTTAGATAATGAAAAAATATTTTATCACACTATTTATACTAACCCTCTTCTCTTGCTCATCCAATCTTCAGATAAAGAATTTGAATTCCCTTCCTGATTGGTATGTGAGCCCCACTTCTTTTGATTCATCAAATATATATGGAACTGGAGAAGGGTATAATTTGGCGGAGGCTAGTCAATCAGCGCTAAATAATTTGGCGGGGAAGTTAATGACAAGCATCTCTTCAGAATCATCTACCCTTCTAGAAAGCAATAAATATTCAACCAACGAGCAAAGTCGCCAACAAATCAATCAAGAAGTCGCCAAAATAACTTTCAATAATTATCAAATCAGCAAATCAGCTTCATATTTAGGAAGAATATATGCCGAGATTTCAGTAGATCGGGAAGGATTCATTTCTGATTATCAGCAAAAATTGAGTGTTTTGAATAAAAGAATGGCAAATGTTTGGAAGAAAGCGCAAGATAAAACGATTTTAGAGAAATTTAATGATTTTCAAGTAGTTAATGATTGGAGTTTTGAAGCGCAGTCGGTTTCATTGATTCTTGCTAGCCTATCGGCTAATCCAAATTTAAATAAAGATGCTGATATTTATGGATTATATCAAACTTCCCATCAAGATTTGACCAGAAAAATGGAGTTTTTTATTGAAAATGGCAATTCTCCAAAAGATCTAATCAGAAAAGTGGTTAATCTTTTGAGCAAAAAGAATTTCAAAGTAGTGAGAAGAAAAAATCTAAATAATCCCAATTTGGTGATTATTCAAATTAATTCTCAAATTGTTGAAAATAAAATCTATGGCAGCTACATTGCCAAACTTAAAATAGACTTTAGTTTACTTTCAAATCAAAATAAAATCATTAAAAATACTTCATTTGAGAATACTGGAAGCTCGGTAATTAGCCAAAAAGAGGCTTTGAGCGCGGCAATTTCTGGAATTTCAAATTTTAATTTGTTTTAACATCTAATTTATCGTGAAAAATGACGGAGAAACTGCTTAGCAGTTTTGAGTAATTTACACGATTCAATAAAAATAAAAGTTTATCGTGAAAAATATATTAGTAACCGGTGGATGCGGATTTATTGGATCTTGCTTTATTATTAGACAAATAAAAGCAGGAAACTCAGTAATCAATTTGGACTCTTTGACCTATGCAGCTAATCCAACAAATTTGGCAGAAATTGATCAAAACCCTAACTATAGTTTTGTTAGAGGTGATATTCGTGATCAAAAATTAATTAGCAAAATTCTAGTAAAATTTGATATTGATATTCTAGTGAATTTTGCCGCTGAATCACATGTTGATAATTCGATTGCCAATCCTGATGCCTTTATTCAAACCAATATTAATGGTACTTTCTCGCTTTTGGATTCGGCGTTAAAATATTGGCAAAATTTGAATGGCAATAAAAAAGAAGATTTTCGTTTCATTCATATTTCTACCGACGAAGTTTACGGCTCACTAACTTTAGAAGATCCAAAATTCACTGAAGACAATAACTATTTACCAAATTCACCATACTCTGCTTCAAAAGCCGCTTCTGATCATTTGGTTCGAGCTTGGAATGAAACTTACAAATTGCCGGCAATAATTACTAATTGTTCAAATAATTTTGGTGCAAGGCAGCATTCCGAGAAGCTAATTCCAACCGTCATCAGGTCTGCTCTTGCGGGTAAGAATATTCCGATTTATGGTAATGGAAAAAATATCCGTGATTGGATTTATGTGGAAGATCATTGTAATGGAATCGAGCTTGCAATCTCCAAAGGTGATATTGGTCAAAGCTATTGTTTCGGTGGTGATTCTGAAAGACAAAATATTGATATTGCTACTCAAATTTGTCAAATTTTAGACGGATTAGAGCCAAAATCAGGAGGATCTTCTTACGCTGATCAGATTACATTCGTAGAAGATCGCAAAGGTCATGATTTTAGATATGCGATCGATTCTTCAAAAGCTAAAAAAGAACTAGGATTCAAACTTGATGGTAGTTTTGAAAATAAATTACTGGAAACTGTTAAATATTATTTAACACTCACAATTAATAACTAAAATAATTATGAAAGGAATAATTCTTGCTGGTGGATCAGGAACTCGTCTTGCGCCACTAACTAACGTTATTAGCAAACAACTTTTGCCAGTCTATGATAAGCCGATGATTTGCTATCCCTTGGCTAGTTTGATGTCGATTGGAATTAGGCAGATACTAATCATCAGCACTCCACAGGATACTAAAAATATCGAAAAATTCTTGGGAAATGGCCGTGATTTAGGTATTAGAATTACATATGCTGTCCAAGATGACCCAAAAGGCATTGCTGAGGCTTTTATTATTGGCGAAAAATTCATCGGTAAAGATGATGTTTGTATGGTGCTCGGAGATAATATTTTCTATGGATCAGAAATGAATATTGATGCTTTGCAAGATAAATTTAATGATTTGAAAAACGGAGACATTAATGCCTGTATCTATGCCTATCATGTTGCAGATCCTGAAAGATATGGGGTGGTTGAGTTTGATAAAGAAAATCCACATTTGGCGATCAGCATTGAAGAAAAACCTAAAAAACCCAAATCAAATTGGGCAGTAACAGGTTTTTACATCTATGATAATCAGGTGGTGGAGATTGCCAAAAGTTTGAAACCGTCAGAACGCGGTGAGCTGGAAATAACTGATATTAATAAGGTTTATTTGGAAAGAAAAAAACTTGGAATTATTAAACTAGGGAGAGGTTTTGCTTGGTTTGATGCCGGAACTCCAGATTCTCTTATTGATTCGGCGCAATTTATTCAAACCATTGAAAAAAGACAGGGATTGAAAATCGCTTGTCTTGAGGAGCTTGCTTATCGCAGAGGTTTTATTAATAAGGCAAAATTAGAAAAACTAGCAAGTCGCTACAAACCGAGCTCTGATTATCGTAAATACTTAGATAAAATAGAAAAATGAACAAAAACCTGACCATCATCGTTAGTTTTAATGGTTCCAGAATCATTAAATAATGTTTGGAG
>JBLHSZ010000044.1:0-9184 GCA_047627095.1 Rickettsiales bacterium | reverse complement strand
AGAAATTCCAAAAAAGATCAAGCCATTGAAAGCTCTAAAAAACATCAATATAAAATAATATGTTTCGCAACGCCCTAATTCTTGTTTTATTGCCATTATTTTTAATTTCCTGCACTCCTAAATATGGGAAAGCAACCAAATTAAATTATTACGGTTATGTTGATAAAACAATTTCAGACAACTCCTATCAGATTGAATATAAAGTTAATTTAAAAACCTCTCTTAAACAATGTATAGATTTTTCCTTAATAAGAGCTTCTAAATTGGCTTTAGAAAAAAATAAGAATTTTATAATAAAAGATTTGGAGACATATCGCTCATATGAGAAGAGTTTTAAGAAATTCAATAAAATTTATATTGGTGGAGGAGCCGCCGCCTCTGGTGCTCAGGGTGGGTAAATAGGCGCAAAATATTCTATAGATAGAATTGGTATTGCAGTTGTAAAGATTGATCTATCAGATTCCAAAGATGCAATTAATTCTTGCGGATTATGTAATATTATTAGTAAGAAATATGGAGCAGATCATTTAGAAAATAATTTTTGCAATTGTGAGGCAAGTGAAAAAGAGATCAAGAAAGCAGAAATTTCACTGGAACAGAATTATTCAAAATTTGATCAAAGGCGCTTAAACAGAATTTTTGGATCAATTAATGTGTTTAATCCTAATGGTGATATTCAGAGTGAACTGGATCAAGTGAAAGAATCTAAAATTTAAACACCATCCCAAATGATTAACTTTTCACATAATCAGCTTTTTATGGAAAGCTATTTTTAAAAAGCAGTAGACATAACGCATTTTATGTCTCCTATTTATCTTATTAATTGCACTTCTACACCAACTTTCAATTTCTTCCAAACTTTGTCAGCCGTCAACACTGGAAGGTTTTTATCTTTTGCCAATGCCAAACAAGCTCTATCGCCTAAAGACAATCCATATTCTTTTGTAGATTTATCAAGTATAGCCGCAATGCAGGCCTGATCTTCATCAAAATCAACAATATGAGTAAAGGTATTTTTTAAAAGTTTAATCCCTTCTTCCAGAGCTGTCTCATCTTCAAAAATATTTCTACTGGCGACAGTTATTACTTCTGAAAAATTCACACTTGATATTATCGCGTTACTAAGATTTTTCTCTACAATCTCATAACCATTTTCTTGATTAAGAAGAGCTATTACCGCCGAAGCATCAATGACTATTTTATTTAGCATTATATTTCCTCTTTTCTTCTCATGTTAATAAGTTCGTCACTTAAATTATTTTTATGTTTTGATTTAAAAATATTTTGAAGTTTTTGCAAAGATTGTTTTGGGCTATGCAAAATGATGTCATTATCATTTGAAAGACTAATGATTAACTCATCACCAATTCCCAAATCTAATTCTTTACGAATTATGGCAGGTATTACGATTCTACCATTTTCACTTATTGTTGCATTATATTCTGTTCTCATACATATCCTTATAAAATGTTAATTAGGAAAATAATGACATTAAATAATTAATATGTCATTATCTATATTAGATGGCATAATTAGAAATATGTCAATATCTCTTTTAACCATATACTTAACTTCCTATAACTCGCTTTATAGGAAGTTAATAATTTATAAGAAAGTGAGGTGGGATTTTAATAAAGACTCTAATTAGTTGTTAATAAGCCATTATTAACATTCGAGCAGCGGCTTCTTGCTGAAGGCTGATTATTGGATAGATAGGTGATGATAATTTTATGCGTCAGAGCAATATATTCATATATCTAGTGACTTGAGTGGCGATAGTCACTGATATGATTTTATTTCTCGTAATTATCAGCAACAAGTTGATTCAAAAGATTGACTCCGAAACCAGTCGCGCCCTTGACTGCGGTTGCATCACCCTTACCTTTCCAAGCAACACCAGCAATATCCAAATGAGCCCATTTGGTCTTTCCAACAAAACGCTTCAAGAATTGCGCCGCAGTAGTGCTTCCCGCACCTCTACCAGTGCCAGTGTTTCTCATATCAGCAATATCAGAATTAATCATTGCATCATATGTGTCACCCATAGGAAGTCTCCAAACCGTTTCACCAGTTTTCTTGCCCGCTTCATCAATTTGATTTGCCAATTTGTCGTCATTAGAAAATATTCCCGCGTGAACGTCAGCTAAAGCCACAATAATTGCACCAGTCAAAGTCGCCAAATCAACAATCAATTCTGGCTTAAATGTAGTATTGGTATAGTGCAAAGCGTCAGCTAAAACCATTCTTCCTTCTGCATCAGTATTGATCACTTCAATTGTCTGTCCAGACATTGAAGTAATGATATCACTAGGACGATAAGCATTGCCAGATGGCATGTTTTCAACCAATCCAATCACACCAACTGCATTTACTTTTGCCTTTCTTTGGGCAAGAAGTTTCATCAAACCAACCACAACAGCAGATCCTCCCATGTCGCTTTTCATATCTTCCATGTTGTTTGACGGTTTGATAGAAATTCCACCAGTGTCAAAAGTCACGCCTTTTCCAACAAAAGCAATCGGTGCTGATTTTTTGTTCTTGGCACCATTATATTTGAAGATCACTAATTTTGACTCTCTATGACTTCCTTGACCAACAGCAAGCAAGCTTCCCATTCCAAGTTCTGTCATTTCTTTTTCACCCAAAACTTCAACTTCCAAACCTGCAACTTTAATGTCTTGGCAAGTTTTGGCATAGCTTTCAGGATTCAATTTGTTAGCAGGCTCTGAAACCAAATCGCGAGCTAGAAAAATATTGCTGGCGACAACTTCTAATTTAACAAAATCTTTTTTCGCCTGAGAAAACTCTTCAACAACAACATTAATATTTTTCACAACAACTTCTTTGCCTTCTTTTTTCTCATTGAAATATTTATTAAAACGATAGCTTTGCAATTTGATTCCAAAAGCAAGATGAGCAGCAATTTCTCCAGATCTGTCGAGACTAATTACCGCATCTTCGATTTTGTTGGCATTAAGATATGCAGATATTTTTCCACCGATTTTTTGAGCCGATAAATTATCAAATTCTTTTTCTGATCCAATTCCCACAACAATCAATAGATTTTCATCCATTGCCAAAGTGTTTATTTGGCCTGCTTTTCCTGAAAATTTGTAAAGTTTTTTGGCTCTTTTAACAAAATCCTCTTTAGATTTTTTTACCGCCTCTTCACTCAATAAAAAGATGATTGCGTCATTTTGGTCTTGGTCAAATTCGAATGATTCTGTGAATGTAAATTTCATTTTTTTTAATAATTAACGTTGATAAAGAGAAGTAATAGAAGATTTTTCAATCAAATTAGCATTGATATTGTAACCAATCATTGCCGCTGAAGCATTTGGCGGAACTGCTAATTTAGGAACTTTTAAAGCATGAACTGTCAAAACATAGCGATGATTTCCGTGTCCTTTTGGCGGGCAAGGACCTCCATATCCGAAAGTTCCATAATCATTTTTTCCAAACAGAGATTTTTCTTTGAAATCCTTCATTTTGTAGATCTTGGCATTCGCATAATCTGGAGAAATGATAGAAGAAGGGATGTTGTAAACCAACCAATGCCACCAACCACTTCCAGTAGGAGCGTCTGGATCATAGATTGTGATTGCCAAACTCTTTGTTGCTTTTGGAATATCTTTAATATCAATTTTTGGAAAAATATTTCCTCCCTCACACCCAAAACCATCAAAGACATTAAGATCGGAGATGTTTTCACCTTCTTTAAAATCAGGACTAGAAATTGTCATTTTAGCATTCGCCAAATTAGGCAAAACCAAAAACAAAATTAAAGAAATAAGTATTTTTTTCATTTGGAAAATTAATATTTTTGAAGGAGATGATCAGCAGGAAATTAAAAGATAATAAACCTTTAATTGCAACCTCAAATCAAAGTGGATCAATATCAACTTTTACCCGAACTTTGGATGGAGCTTTACAAGATTTCAAAACCTCAGAAATTAGTTTCTGCAAATTAATTTTCCGATCAACTTTGACATTCAAACAATGGTGATAACTATTCTTAACTCTAGAAACCGGCATTGGTGCCGGCCCAAAAACTTCAATAGCTTTATCAAAAGGAAATTTACCTCGCACAAATTTTGCAAAATCAATCACCAAATTCTCATCCATTCCACTAAAAATTATCGCCGCCATTTTTGAGAAAGGCGGAAAGCTCATAATTTTGCGATTCTTGATTTCACTTTCCAAAAATTCATCGCGCTTATTTTCAATAATACTTTTGAAAACCGAATTTTCTGGATTGTAGGTTTGCAAAACCACTCGACCAGCATATTTCTCTCTTCCTGCCCTACCAATCACTTGAGTCAGAAGCTGAAAAGAACGCTCCAAAGTACGCAAGTTCCCACTCAAAAAACTTCCGTCACCATCAACAATTCCCACCAAGGACAATGATGGAAAATGATGCCCTTTGGCAATCATTTGAGTGCCAATAATAATGTCTATCTTTTGATCCAGAATTTTCTCAATCAATTCCCCAGCATCTTCATTGCTTTTGATATTGTCGCTAGTCATCAAACCAATTACTGCACTAGGAAAATATTCCAAGACCTCTTCTTGCAACCTTTCAATACCAACTCCCAAATTCATCAAACAATCTTCTTTCCCGCATTCTGGGCATAGATTTTTCATCCGACGAGAATCGCCACAATGATGGCAGGTGAGACTATTTGTTCTTTGATGAAAAGTCAGATATGAACTGCAATTTTTGCAAGAAATTTTGATTCCACATTCTTTGCACAAAGTGATTGGCGCATATCCTCTGCGATTTAAGAAAAGCAAAGATTGGCGATTATTGATTAAATTATCTTCAAGAAGTTTTTTTAAATGATCAGAAATAAAATGATTTTTTGGCAGTTTTTGCGGGCGCATATCCAACAAATCAATAGTAGTTTTATCTTGGTCACCAAATCTTTGTTCTAATTTTATCAACTCATATTTGCCATTTTTTGCATTCAAATAGCTTTCCAGTGAAGGAGTTGCGGTTGACAATATTATCGGAATATTTTCAATTTTAGATCGGACAATTGCCATGTCACGAGCATTATAATTAACCACATCTTCTTGTTTGAAACTCGGATCATGCTCTTCATCAATGACAATCAATTTCAAATTTAAAAAAGGCAAAAACAAAGCTGACCTTGCGCCAATCAAAACTCGACACTGACCACTAGCAATTCTAAAAAATAAATTCCGTTTTTTACTAGGGCTGATTTTTGAATGCCACAAATCCGGCTCAAAACCAAACTGTTCCTTAAATCTTTTGCAAAGTTGTGAGGTTAGTGCGATTTCAGGAAGAAGTATTATAATTTGAGAATTATCATTTTTATTCAAAATTTTGGCAATCGCTGAGAAATAAATTTCAGTTTTTCCAGAACCAGTAACACCATCAAGTAAAATTGTTTGGAATTTCTCTTCAGCAATTTTATTAAGCAACAAATCAGATGCATCTTTTTGATCACCATCTAAATATTTTAAATCGATATTAATTTCTTGTATCAACTCTTTTATTTTTCTTTTAGGCTCTTTACTGCTATTCAAAATAGCCAGACTAAGCTTAAGAACCAAACCTTTAGGAACTAGATTGTAAGCAGCTACAAAATCAATAAATTCCAACAATTTTGAGTTAAAATTCAGCCCTTCTTCTTTCTCAATAACATTCTTGATTTTTTTTACATCTATCTGATTCTCTTGCTCAAAACCAACCACAATTCCAAAAACCTCTTTATTGCGAAATGGAACTTTCACCACATCTCCAATTCGCAAATTCAAATCTTCAGCAAAGAAATAGCTAAAGCCATAATCGAACGGAATTGGTAATAAAACTTGGCAAATCATTCTAAGATTATCTTGATTTAATTATACTTCCCATGTTTCAAGGGGAGCGAGTTATTGCGCTAGCACAAAGATGGAGGTGCATAATGCAAGAATAAAATTTTCCTTCATTTATCTTGATTTAAAGGTAGTTTAGGGTTAAAAAATGTGGCTCTTTTTATCCTCACTCTAAATCTAACTAATCATAATATGAAGTTTTTTATTGACTCTGCCGAAATTGATGAAATCAAAGAATTATCGAGCTACGGCTTGCTTGATGGCGTGACCACAAACCCGTCACTAATATCTAAATCTGGCCGCGATTTTATTGAAGTTATTAAAGAAATTTGTGCCATAGTTGAAGGACCTGTAAGTGCAGAAGTAGCCTCAACCAACTATGAAGGAATGATTAAAGAGGGAGAAATACTCTCTAAACTAGCAAAAAATGTTTGCATCAAATTGCCCCTAACTATGGATGGCTTGAAAGCTTGTAAATATTTTTCTGATCAAGGAATAAAAACCAATGTTACTCTTTGTTTCTCTGCTGCTCAAGCTATCCTAGCCGCTAAAGCTGGAGCGACTTATGTGTCTCCTTTCGTCGGCAGATTAGACGATATCGGACAAGATGGAATGGAACTGATCGCTGAAATTTGTGACATCTACAGCAACTATCCAGACTTCAAAACTGAAGTTTTGGTTGCTTCAATCAGAAATCCAATCCACATTACTGCTGCTGCCAGAATGGGAGCTGACGTCGCAACTATCCCAGCAAAAGTTTTGAAACAATTAGTTTCTCATCCATTGACAACTTCAGGTTTGGAAACTTTCGTGAAAGATTGGGCAGCTACAGGACAAAAGATTGCTTAATTGATGAAAAAAAGACCTAGTTGGTTTGACATTAAAACCAAATTTAAAAAAATTATCCGCAGCATTTTTTACACCAAATTCGGACAAAGTTTTGTCTGTTTTTTGGTCGCCGGATACATCAAAGCAGTTTATTGCACCAGTAAGATCAAAATTGTCAAAAACGAGTCTTTAACCAAGAGACTAAAAGACGGCAAATCAGTCATCATTTCTTCTTGGCACAACCAAATAATGATGACGCCTTTTGTGGCTATTCACGCAAAGAAAGACAATAAAACAAAAAGATTTGCCGCCCTCGCCTCAAAACATGGTGATGGCAAATTTGTCGGCAAAGTGATGAATAAATTTGGAATCATCAATATTTCAGGATCAACCAAAGATGGCAGAAAATCCAGCAGAGGAATTGATATTCATGGTTTAAAAGAAATATTTCGGGCTTTAAAAAATCAATTAGGAATTGCAATTACACCAGATGGACCAAGAGGTCCTGCGAAAAAAATAAATGGTGAAGTAATAAAAATCGCCAGATTATCTGGCTCACCAATCGTTCCAATTGGAGTTGCCTGTTCGAGTGTTATTGAACTTCGCACTTGGGATAAATTCAAAATTCCTCTGCCTTTTAGTATGATTACCTACTATTATGGTGAAGAATTTTTTATTGATAAAAATATCAAAGATGATGAAATCCCGGCATTAAACTTGCTTTTGGAAGAAAAAATGGATTTTGCCGTCGATCAGGCGAATTGGAAAATTAAAAACTAACTAAAAACTACAATGCAAAAACAAGTAGATTTAAAAAATATGACCATCAATTTCGGACCTCAACATCCTGCAGCTCACGGAGTTTTGAGATTGGTTCTAGAAATGGATGGTGAAGTTATCGAAAGAGCTGATCCGCATATTGGCTTGCTTCATCGTGGAACTGAAAAATTGATGGAAAACAAAACCTATTTGCAAGCTTTGCCATATCTAGATCGCCTAGATTATGTAGCTCCAATGTGCCAGGAACACGCCTATTCTCTTGCTGTTGAGAAACTCCTTAACGTTCAAATTCCACTTCGCGGACAATATATCCGCGTTTTATTTTCTGAAATCACCAGAGTTCTAAATCACATCATGGCAATCACCACCCAAGCTTTGGATGTTGGTGCGATGACTCCACTTTTGTGGCTTTTTGAAGAAAGAGAAAAAATGATTGGTTTTTATGAGAGAGTTTCAGGATCAAGAATGCACGCCGCCTATATTCGTCCTGGTGGAGTTCATCAAGATTTGCCAAAAGGATTATTGGAAGACATTTCGGAATTTGCCAATGGCTTTATCAAATATCTCGATGATTTAGAAAATCTTCTAACTGACAACCGTATTTTCAAACAAAGAATGGTTGGGGTCGGCGTAGTTTCACCAGAAGAAGCTTTGGATTGGGGATTCACTGGCCCAATGATTCGTGGATCAGGAATTGCTTGGGATTTGAGAAAATCACAACCTTATGAAGTTTATGACAAAATGGAATTTGACGTTCCTGTCGGCAAAAATGGAGATTCTTATGATCGCTATTTGATCCGTGTTGAAGAAATGCGCCAATCAATTGGAATCATCAAACAATGTGTGGCCGGGATGCCAGAAGGAGCAATTTCAACTTCTGATAAAAAAATCTGCCCACCAACAAGATCTGAAATGAAATCCTCAATGGAAGCAATGATTCATCATTTCAAACTCTACACTGAAGGATATCACGTTCCAAAAGGCGAAGCTTATGGATGTGTTGAGGCACCAAAAGGTGAATTCGGAGTCTATATCATGGCCGATGGAAGCAATAAACCATATCGTTCTCGTCTTCGAGCTCCAGGATTTGCTCATCTTCAAGCCCTAGACTTCATGGTAAAAGGACATTATCTAGCTGACGTAGTAACTGTAATTTCTACTCAAGACATCGTATTTGGCGAAGTTGATCGCTGATTTTAACTAATATTTAAAAACTTTTAAAACTAAACTAATGAAAAAAATACTCGTAACCGGCGCAATTGGTCAAATCGGATCAGAATTAGTTGATGCACTTCGTGCAAAATTTGGCGCGATGAATGTCGTCGCTTCTGACCTTCGTGAACCTGCAAATATTGAATCATTCAGTCCTTTTGAAATCTTAGATGTTTTGGACAAAAGAGGTTTAGAAAATGTCGTTAAAAAACACAATATTGACATAATTTATCACCTTGCTGCGATTCTTTCTGCTGCTGGTGAAAAAAATCCATTCCTTTGTTGGGATGTCAATATGAATGGACTTTACAATGTTTTGGAAGTTGCTCGCGAAATGAATTTGGATCAAATAATTTGCCCAAGCTCAATTGCAGTTTTTGGCCCTGAAACTCCTCGCCGAAACACTCCCCAAGAAACTGTAATGTTGCCAAAAACAATTTATGGTGTGACCAAAGCTTCTGGTGAACTTTTGTGTGAATATTATGTTGCTAAATTTGGCGTTGATGTTCGCGGAATAAGA
>JBLHSZ010000043.1:0-9241 GCA_047627095.1 Rickettsiales bacterium | reverse complement strand
AGATTCAGATGATTCACCAGAATATTGTATCTCATGATCAAAAACTTTGGTTTTTGGTGATTCTGGTTGGTTTTTCCAAATTTCATCAATCGGATTTTCCTCTAACGCGACCAGATTTTCACCAAAATATTTCTGAAAATGATGAATTTGATTGATGGTGTGAATTTTGGGATCAAAGCCGATTTTTCCTTTTTCAACATTATCTAAAAGCCAAGACAAAGGAGATTTATCGCTCAAATTGAAAATATCAAAATCATCTTTATTAACCTGAGAATCTGCTTGCAGAGTGTATCTTCCGTCAGTGAAAAATGCCGACTTACCTTGAGAAATAATCACAAAAGCGTTCGACCCAGAAAAACCAGTCAGAAACTGCAATCTTTGCGCATATTTGGGCAAATATTCACTATTAAATTCATCAGAATTTGGCAATAAGAAATAGTCAACTTCAAGATTTTTTAAGGACTTTTTAAGGGATTCAATATTGGTCATTATTTGTTATTTTTAATTTGATTTTATGGCTCTCATTACCCATAATCCCCGCCCAGAAAAAAATTTCAATCAACAAAACAACACAATGTCAACAATTCACAAATCAAAAGTCATCATCATCGGATCTGGGCCAGCCGGATACAGCGCAGCAGTTTATGCCGCAAGAGCAAATTTAGAACCAATTTTAGTTCACGGAATGCAACCAGGCGGACAACTCACCATCACAACTGATGTTGAAAACTATCCAGGATTCGCCGACACTGTCCAAGGCCCATGGCTCATGGAGCAAATGGAAGCGCAAGCGAAAAATGTTGGAACCAACATCATTTCTGACCACATTAAAGAAGTCGATTTTTCCAAAAAACCCTTCACTTTGATCGGTGAATCTGACGATGTTTATGAAGCTGACTCAATCATCATTTGCACCGGAGCCCAAGCAAAATGGCTCGGTTTAGAATCTGAGAAAAAATTCCAAGGATATGGAGTTTCAGGATGTGCAACATGTGATGCATTTTTCTTCAAGAACAAAGAAGTCATCGTCGTTGGCGGAGGAAACACTGCCATGGAAGAGGCATTATTTTTGACCAACCATTGCAGCAAAGTTTATGTAGTGCATAGAAGAGAAGAATTTAGAGGTGAAAAAATATTGCGAGACCGAATTCTTAAAAATCCAAAAATTGAAGTGATCTGGAATCATGAGCTAGAAGAAGTAACCGGAACCGAGAAACCGAATAATGTCACTGGTGCGATTCTGAAAAACAGCCAAAATGGTGAACTCAAAGAAATGAAAATCGATGGAATTTTCATAGCTATTGGACATAAACCAAACACTGGTCTATTCAAAGAAACTGATTTGAAAATGGATGATGAAGGCTATTTGATCACAACCCCAGGAACTGCTACCACCAACATGGAAGGAATTTTTGCAGCGGGCGATGTTCAAGACAAAATCTATCGTCAAGCAGTTACTGCTGCTGGAACTGGCTGCATGGCCGCTCTGGAAGTCGAAAAATATTTATCTCACTAAAAAATTATGGATATTACTCCACAAATTCCCAAAAATTGTAACCTTATCAATGGATATGGTTCTGAAGGATTCAAAATCAACGAAATCCTTCACCAAAATTCAATAATCATGACCTCAAGTCAAATCATTGAGGTCAAGATCAATTCTGTGGAAGAATTTTTCAATGCTGATTTGAAAAATATTCTAGATTCCAATCCTGAGATTTTATTGATTGGGACTGGTAAAAACCACCAAATCATTTCTGCTGATTTGAAAAACAAAATAAAATCTCAATATCCAGAAATTTCAATCGATGAAATGACCACCGGATCTGCTTGCCGAACCTACAATATTTTGATGATGGAAGATCGAAATGTCGTAGCCTTCCTTATGCCAATTTTATGAGCTATTTGGAATTAACCGTCATATTTTCTCTTTTTACCTTCGGATTTCTTGGTGGATTTTCTCACTGCACCGGAATGTGCGGACCTTTCGTTTTAACCCAAGTAGGAAATCGCCTCGGATCAATAAAAATCAATCAAGCCACAAATTTCAAAAAACTAAGCGGAATCGCCCTACTGCCATACCATTTTGGCAGAATTTCCACCTATTGCTTCATCGCATTTTTGTCGTCAATCCTCACCAGCAACATAAAAAACTTCTCCGGATTCAAGCAGCTAGCTGGACTTCTACTACTTATCGGCGCATTAATAATTTTCAATTCCACAATTGCAAAAATTAAAATTCCATTTAAAATACCCCGCTTCTGGTCAGCAAGCAAAGGTCTTCCATTTGCCAAAAACCTAATAAATTATTTTCTAGGTCTAATACTTGGATTCATACCTTGTGGATTGGTTTATGGAGCAATTGTCATTGCGTTGTCTTTAAATAGCTCAGTGCTAGCTTTGTTAGCGATGTTTGCATTCGGAATCGGCACCATTCCAGCTCTTTTTTTCACTGCTTGCGGTGGATATTGGTTTTTTAGTGGAATTTCAAAACACCTAAAATCCTTCACGAAAATAATATTATTTATCAATATCATCACCCTTTTGGTGATGGCGTTTAGTTTAATTTTTAATCAGATCTAAAATGTCTTCTGGCTCACAAAATCATCATCAAAACTACAATTACGATATTGTAAAGCTCTTCACAATTGCCGCCACTTTTTGGGGAATTTTTGGATTTACAATAGGAGTTACCATCGCGCTGCAAATGACTTTCCCGTCTTTGAATTTAAGTTCTTACAGCATTGGAGAATATTTTAGTTTCGGCCGTCTGCGCCCACTTCACACTTCGTCAGTCATTTTTGCCTTTGGTGGAAATGTGCTTTTTGCTACCAGTTTTTTTGTCGTTCAGAGAACCTCTCAAGCTCGCCTTTGGGGATCTGATGGATTATTGAAATTCATTTTCTGGGGCTACCAAGCTTTCTTGATTGTGGCCGCTTCCGGATATATTTTTGGAGTCACCCAAGCCAAAGAATATGCCGAGCCAGAATGGTACGCTGATTTATGGCTCACCATCATTTGGATTTGTTATTTCTTGGTTTTTGTCCTGACTTTGAAAAAACGTAAAGAACCCCACATCTACGTTGCCAACTGGTTTTTCCTTGGCTTCATCGTCACCTTTGCAATCCTGCATATCGTCAATAACCTCTCAATCCCACTCAGACTTGACGGAACTGCCAGCTATCCAATTTTTGGTGGAGTTCAATCAGCCATGATTCAGTGGTGGTATGGCCATAACGCCGTTGGTTTCTTTTTGACCGCGGGGTTTTTGGGGATCATGTATTATTTCATCCCAAAAAGAGCGCAGCAACCGGTCTATTCTTACCGTCTTTCAATACTACATTTCTGGTCACTGATCTTCATCTACATCTGGGCAGGACCACACCATCTTCACTACACATCTCTGCCGGACTGGGCACAAACTTTGGGCATGACATTCTCAATAATTCTATGGATGCCATCTTGGGGGGGAATGCTTAATGGTCTTTTGACCCTCTCTGGTGCTTGGCACAAACTTCGCACCGATCCAGTCTTGAGATTCCTAATCACTGCCGTCGCCTTTTATGGAATGAGCACTTTCGAAGGTCCTGTCATGGCTATTCGTAGTGTAAATGCACTATCTCACTACACTGAATGGACAATAGGACATGTTCACTCTGGAGCTCTGGGCTGGGTTGCGATGATCAGCTTTGGAGCACTTTATCACTTGGTGCCAGTCTTATGGAACAAAAAAGACATCTATTCAATCAAATGGATCAGCGTCCATTTCTGGCTAGCAACAATCGGTATCGTTCTTTACATCACTGCACTTTGGGTTGGTGGAATCATGCAAGGATTGATGTGGCGCTCTTATGATGAGATGGGATTTTTACAATATTCTTTCGTTGAATCGGTTTCAGCAATGCACCCAATCTATTTCATACGTGCAGTTGGTGGAATGTTCTTCCTAAGTGGAGCTCTTTTGATGGCTTACAATTTCTACAAAACCATCAGATATGCACCAAGCAATAATCAAACTTTGACAGAAAAATAAAATGTTCAAACACGATAAAATCGAAAAAAATTCGGTACTACTTCTAGTTCTAACAGTGATCGTCGTTTCAATTGGAGGTCTGGTTGAAATTGTACCACTTTTCAGAGTTGAAACCACTATTGAGAAAGTCGAAGGAATGCGCCCCTTGACTCCTTTGGAATTGGTCGGGTCAAAAATCTATAAAAGAGAGGGCTGCTACGGTTGCCATTCTCAACAAGTTCGCGTTTTACGTGACGAAGTTGAGCGCTACGGACACTACTCTCTAGCAGCAGAATCTATGTATGATTTTCCTTTTCAGTGGGGTTCAAAGAGAACTGGTCCAGATCTAGCCAGAGTTGGTGGAAAATATTCCGACGAATGGCATAATCGCCATTTGATCGATCCACGTGACGTTGTTCCAGCATCAATAATGCCCGGATACAAATTCTTGAGCTTTCGAGATGCTGATTTGTCTTCCATCGACAGAGACATGGAAGTTCTTCGTATCGTCGGAGTTCCATATACTGACGATATGATTCAAAACTCTGTAAGTGATGGGGTTAATCAAGCCTCAATTGATCGTGATTCTGATGCACTAATCAAAAGATATGGAGATAAAATCAGCGTTCGTGATTTTGATGGAAACAAAGAAAAAGTGTCAGAAATGGATGCTTTGATTGCATATTTGCAGTCACTTGGAACCATGGTTGATTTTTCTAAATTTGAACCAAAAAATTCTACTTCAAAATAAAATATGGACTTTATATTTAACAACGCCCCAATTATAGGACTGATCTTCTTTATCAGTATTTTTTGTGTAGTTCTATTCGTGGCTCTGCGACCAAAAAACAAAAAGAAATTTCAAGATTACAGCAAAATACCTCTGAAAGATGAATAAAGATTATAATAAAAAAACAGACATCAAGAAAAAGCCAGAAACCACCGGTCATAGCTGGGATGGAGTCGAAGAATACAACACCCCTACCCCGCGCTGGTGGCTTATTGTTTGGCTAGCCTGCACCATTTGGGCAGTCATCTATTGGTTTTTCTATCCAACTTGGCCAACCCCTGATGGCAACACCAAGGGTCTGAAAAATTGGACTTCACAATCAGAACTACTTGATTCACAAGCAAAAATTCTAACTAGAAAAGCTGCCTATCTAGAAAGATTCAACAAATCTAGCTTTGAGAAAATAAAACAAGATAGAGAATTGATGAAATTTGCCATTAATGGTGGAAAATCATCCTTCCAAAACAATTGCGCAATGTGTCATGGAACAGGAGCCGCGGGACAAAAAGGCTATCCAAATCTAAATGATGATAATTGGCTTTGGGGTGGAAAGATTGAAGATATTTACACAACTCTACGCTATGGAATCAGATCTGGACACGATAAGGCCAGAATGAATCAAATGCCTGCATTTGGTCTAGATAAAATTCTGACAAGAGATGAAATTGAAAAAGTCGCAAATTATGTCCTTTCACTTTCAGACAACAAAAATTCTCAAGAACTTTTGGCAGGAAAAAGAATTTTCACCGATAACTGCGCTGCTTGCCATGGAAAAAAAGCTCAAGGAAATCGCGAATTAGGAGCTCCAAACCTAAACGATAGAATATGGCTTTATGGCGGAGAAAAAGAAGATTTGCTTCAAACCATATATTATTCACGAAATGGTGTGATGCCTTATTGGTCAGGAAGATTGGATGATGCGACCATAAGACAACTATCGATCTATGTTCACTCACTTGGTGGCGGAGAATAAGCAGTTATTTATGAGTGATAAATTATGAGTGAGAGATTATGAATTATGAGTTACGAGGATTTGATCAATATCATGAAAAACTACTAAAAAGTTTCCACGATAATAAGCTTGGTCACGGTTTATTATTTGCAGGAAACAGGGGTATTGGAAAATCTAGTTTTGTTTTAAACCTAACTGAAGAAATCCTGCTTTCCTCTTCGGAAAACAGACCAGAAGATTTGCAAAAAATCGAATCTAACTGCCACCCTGATTTGCTCATCATCAAAAAACTAGAAAAAAAACGCGATATCGCAGTTGATGCAATGCGTGAAATCAATCAATTTTTAAGCCTTACTGCCGCGATCTCTAAGCATAGAATCATCATCATTGACGCCGTTGACGACCTAAATCGTAGCTCAAGCAATGCTATTTTAAAAACTCTGGAAGAACCTGCAAAAAACGTCTTTTTGTTTCTCATAAATCACAACCAAGCAAAAATTCTCGATACCATAAAATCAAGATGCCACCTGATAAAATTTCCAGGACCTTCATATTTGGATTTTGAAAATATTCTAGAAGAAAAAGTTGAGGGAATCAGTAAGAAGGAAATCGCAATATTAGCAAAAATATCCGACTATTCAATCGGATCAGCACTCCAAATGTATGAGTGCAGCGCAATCGATCTTTATGAAAAAATAAAAGAATTGATTCCATCTCAAAACCTCAAAGACATTTTGAGCCTAGCCAAAACAATTTCTGCCAATGAGGACCTTTGGGATGTTTTTGAAAAGTTAATTATTTTTTATTTTTATAACCTAATTTATTCTTTAGAAGCCGGAGATACTAGATCTAACAAAATTTTCACAACTCTCGACAAAGTTAATAACTTATTTTTGACCACCAAAACTCTAAATCTAGATAAATCACAATCTATCGTGAATATCTTCAATATGATCAGATTTTAGAATCTAATAAATTTAATGATATCAACTTACGAGTAGAAATTGGTTAAATAAAATCTAAGCCCAATGAAAAAAATTATCTATCTAGTTTTATTCCTAATTTTAATACCAATCAAATCCAACTCTGCCGGAATCTCACTAATTCGTGATGCCGAAATTGAGGATTTTCTACGAGACCTAACCAACCCAATACTTAAAGCCGCAAATCTAAATCCTAAAGAAATACAAATTTACATTGTCAACGACTCCAGTCTCAACGCCTTTGTAGCAGGAGGTCAAAATATTTTCCTGAATACCGGACTAATCACAAAATACTTTGATCCCAATGTTTTAATCGGAGTAATCGCCCATGAAACCGGACATATATCTTCCGGACATTTGGCCAGAAGTGATGAAGATATGCAAAATGCTAGCACCGCAATGATCATTAGCTATATCGCCGGAATCGCCGCCGCCGCAACAGCAAGTCCTGACGCCGGAATGGCCCTAATAATGGGAGGGAGCCATATTGCGCAGCGCACTGCACTAAAATTCACCAGAACCCAAGAAGAAGCCGCAGATGCTCTGGCAATAAAATATTTAAGCTCTAGCAATAACACGGCCGACGGACTATTGAAAATATTAGAAACTTTCAAAATCGATGAAAAAGCATATAAAAACCAAATCGATGAATATGCCATCACTCACCCAATAAGTAAAAGACGAATTAGCTTCATTAAATCTAATTTAAAGAAATTTGATCGCCAAACCAACTTAGCAAGAAATGCAGATCTAAAAAATCGCTTAGCAAGAATAATTGCCAAATTAAACGCCTTTATTGATGCTCCAAATCGAACTTTAAGAACCTACAATGGAATCAGTGAAAATGACCGATATGCAAGATCAATCGCTTATTACAAAAAAGGAAATATAAAAATAGCGATCAGAATTTTAGATAATTTAATTCTAGACAATCCCCAAGATGGCTACTTATTCGATCTTAAAGGACAAATTCTATCAGAAAGTGGCAATCTAAAAAATGCCATTATTGCCTACAATCAAGCAATTAAACTGCATCCCCACAACAATCTAGCCAGAATTGCCTTAGCAACCAGCATTATTGATTTGGATTCAAAAGACTCAAAACTAATCAATTTTGCAATTAAAAATCTCAACATTGCTTTAAAAACCGAGGAATATGATAGTAATATTTACAAAAAACTAGCCAAAGCACATAATCAAAACAATGACTTAGGACAATCCTATTTAGCTCTAGCGCAAATGAGTTTGATCGAAAACGATGAAGATAAAATCAAAAAATACGTCAAATTAGCCAAAGATAATTTAGACAGAAATGATAAAACCAATCTATTGATTTTAGATGATATTGAGGAGTTTTCTGATCAGATCAAAGATAAAGATTTGTAATAGTGAAAAAAATTCAGATTACCTAGGATAACCAAAAGTCAATTAATCCAGATAGATTAGGATATAAATGCATATAGCGATAATTTTAACCTCAATTTTGTTAGACAGCTCGATCTTTAGGCAATATTTCTGTCATTTTCTTAAAAAACTCTCTATTTTTTTTATTAGTTAAGAAAAATATCATTTAATACCAAATCCCATCTTTAAATAGATTTTTTAACTTCATCTTTTTGGTCTAAAATTTCAAAGAAAAACCTTCTGTATATCCCGATAAGGGCGGTTTTTCTTTAAAATTTTATCCTCAAAAATATTTTATTAAAAAACCCATTTAAAGATAGGACTTGGTATAGCTGCAAATTCCAAAATAATCTTTGTTTTTTCGTCTTTTTCCGACTCAGTTTTCACCTGACCTTTCGTCAAATCATACAATAAGAATTCCAAGGCCTTGAGAATCAATGGTTCAAAACATATATTTTCAAAAAAAGATCAAAGCGATCTGCAGATTACAATTTTTTAGGCGTTAATTTTGGCTTTAGACCAATTGGTCAAAATATCCAATCTAAGTGGTATAAAATTTGGGTACTGTTGATTTTATTGATTGCATGATGCTATTTAGGGCAAAAATAGAGAGAGAGTTCGAATCCCCACCACCTATAAATATGAAAATAATCTGTAAACTTGCGGATTTAGGCTTGAAAGTTTGTAGCTCAAGTTAAGTTGACTACTTGCAATATGTTAGTTTTGAAATGTAATTAATGGTTTATCGTTAAATAGAGATGTATTAAAAATACATATAAAAATTATGGGGATAAATTTTACAATATATCAGATGGATTAGAGGTAGATCAGGATTTATTTTAGATAAAAATATTTTGGGTTGATTTTTGTAGTAGTATTAAGAAATGATTTTTGGGAATGTTTTGTGTCAGAAAGACACTTGTAGATTTGTTTGGAAAAATGTGTTTTATAAGCTTGGCGACAACCTAATCTCCCAGGAAAATATATCCAAGTACCATCGGCGCGACGCACGTTTCACAGGCGAGTTCGGGATGTATCGAGTGGTTCCATGCCGCAATAATCACCAAGCTAATAAAACACATTTTATGTGAATTATATAG
>JBLHSZ010000042.1:0-9242 GCA_047627095.1 Rickettsiales bacterium | reverse complement strand
TTTAGGAACCGTAGCTGGTATGCTACTCGGTGAAAAAGCTGAATCATTAAGAATATTAGGAACTATCTTCTTTAACCTTATCAAAATGGTTATTGTACCATTGATTTTCTTCGCATTGCTTGCTGGAATTACTTCAATGGATTCTGATGCTAGTGCTACTAGGGTCGGTATAAAAGGTTTTACAATCTATATGTTAACAGCTTCTTTTGCTGTTGTGATTGGACTTGCTTCAGGTTTGATTTTCGAGCCAGGTGTTGGTGTTGATTTGACTAGCTTGGTTAGTCAATCTGATGTTGTTAGCGCAGCATCCCATGCCAAGTCACCTTCCGCGACTGAATTTCTTGTTGGTTTAATTTCTACCAACCCGATCAGATCAATGGCTTCTGATAATTTCCTTCAAATCATTGTCTTCTCTATATTTACTGGAATTGTTATTAACAAAACTGGTGAAGCCGCAAAACCTTTGAAAGAATTCATTTCTAGTGCTTCTAAAGTTACTTTTAAAATGATCGAAATTATCGTTAAGTTGGCTCCAATAGGTGTTTTTGGGTTTATATCCGTAGTAGTTGGTACTCAAGGTTTAGACGTTCTTGAAGCCCTAGGAAAACTAGTTCTTATCTTTTTAGGAGCCTGTCTTTTGCAGTATGTTTTGTTTGGTGTGATGATCTTGTTTTTTGCTAGATTGTCTCCAATGCCATTCTACAAAAAAATGCTTCTTTCTCAATCAATAGCTTTTTCAACCAGTAGTAGTAAAGCAACCCTTTCTACTGCAATGGATCAATTGCATAACAGAATTGGTGTTTCTAAATCAAACACTAATTTCATCATGCCATTAGGAGCTTGTATCAATATGGATGGCGCAGCTATTTATCTTGGTCTTGCCGCTGTATTCTTTGCTCAAAGTTATGGTGTTGATTTGACTCCAGCAAATTATGCTATGTTATTCTTGACCTGCACCCTAGGTTCAATTGGTGCAGCTGGAATTCCAAGTGGATCAATCATCTTTATGGGAATGGTTCTTACTTCAGTTGGCTTGCCAATCGAAGGTATCGGAGTTATTTTTGGTGTTGATAGAATCTTAGATATGATTCGTACTACCATCAACATTACAGGAGATGCGACTGTTACTCTATTGGTAGATAAAACTGAAGGTACATTGGATGAGAAAAAATATTATGCAGATAATTAAATTCTCATAACTAAAAGTTCGAGTTTAAAAAAAGCCAAGAGAAATTATTTTCTCTTGGCTTTTTTATTGTCCAAAAATATTTGTTACCTGATATGAAAAAGACATTATACCACTTCCGCAAATTAGCTTCCCTCTTAACAAAATATTTTTATTTTTAAATTTGATTTTAAAGTGAGTCCGTATACAGATACTGCGATCTTCAAAATTAAAGACTGTAAATAATAAAAATGAAATTAAGAGAGGCTATTTTGTGAAAATGATATTATATATAATATCAGAAATATGGACGTTTATGTATATTGGATTGCATTTATTATCAGTCTAAATATCACCCTTAGCTTACAGTAAAATGAATTTTAATGAAATAGGGGGTAGATAGCGTGATGCGGATATGAGGTTGGGGAAAAAGAAGTGGATGAAAAATATTGAGCTGAATATCTTTTCTTAAAAGATGGGATTACGATATATATTTGAATGTGATAAAAAATATTTTGTTAAACCTTAACTTGGAATTTTATTTCTAAGTTCATGATGCGATTCAACGTCATGAATTCTTAAATATTCGATATTTTTAGACATTAAATAAGATGAGACAGAAATTGTTTTTTCTTCTCTGCTATCGCAATTATCAATTACCCATTTATCTAAAAAACTTTTGTTAGAATGCCCAATATATAAAGGTAATCCAATTGTTCTTAATCGATCTATTTCCTTCAAGATCTTTATTGACTGATTAGAGTTTTTCCCAAAGCCAATTCCGACATCAAAAATAATATTCTCTTTTTTAATTCCATATTTTTGAAGAAGATCAATCTTTAAAGATACCCAATCAATCAAAACTTCAACTACATCGAGATTTTCATCAACTATTTTGTTCTTATCGGCAGGAACTCCCAAATTATGCATTAAGATGATTTTCTTGCCACTCAAAGCCGCAAGGTCGATCATTTCTTTTTCTTCGAAACCAGACACGTCATTAATGATATCAACGCCCAATATTAAAGCCTTAGCAACATTCTGTGGATTTCTGCTATCTAGACTAGTTTGAATATTTTTGTGATTTTTATCATTATGCTCTAAAATCATCTTGATTGCTTTAGGTAAAATATTCTTAAGCCTAGACCATTCTTGATCTGGAGAGATATATTGTGCATTTGGGCGTGTGGATTCTGCTCCGATATCAATCACGTCAGCACCATAATTAAGTAAAACTTCCAATTGCTTTAAAGCTTTTTTTTCTTCATCATATTCGCCTCCGTCAAAAAACGAGTCAGGAGTGATGTTTAGAATTCCAACAATTTTAGTCATAAATTAATCAAGAAAAATGAAGACAAAAGAACCAAACCAGTCTAATCCTACTTCTTCTAATTTCATCAAAAAAGGCGCAAAAAATATCTGGCTTCCCTACACTCAAATGAAAATCGCCCCCGAACAGCTTGAAGTAGAGTCAGCTGATGGTGTCAGAATCAAACTAAAAGATGGCAGAGAATTGATCGATGCAATCAGCTCCTGGTGGTCTGTTGCCCATGGATACAACCATCCAAAAATAGTTGAAGCAATCACCTCACAAGCAAAAAAACTCCCTCACATAATGATGGCCGGTCTTGCCAATGAAGAAACTTACAAACTTGCTTACAATTTAGCCAAAATCACGCCTAAAGGCCTTAATAAGGTTTTCTTTTCAGACTCAGGATCAACTGCTGTTGAAGTGGCAATGAAAATGGCGGTTCAGTTCTACATCAATAAAAATTCTAGCAATTTTAAAAATCAGAGAACCAAATTTGTTTCCTTTAAGAATAGTTATCACGGCGACACTGCGGGAGCAATGTCTTTGGCCGACAATAAAAGAGGTATGCATCGAAAATTTAGCAATTATTTGATGAAGAATTACAACCTAAACTTGCCAGATAATGCAAAAAAACTTCAAGAATTTGACGATTTTCTAAGACGAAATCAAACCACAATTGCCGGAGTATTTGTTGAGCCAATGATTCAATGCGCAGGAGGAATGAAATTTCATAGCCCAGAAACTTTGCAAGAAATATACAAAATAACCAAAAAATACAATCTGATTTTTATTGCCGACGAATGTGCTACCGGATTTTATCGAACTGGAAAATACTTTGCTTGCAATCATGCCCAAATATCCCCTGATATCATGATTGTTGGAAAAGCCCTAACCGGAGGATCCATGACTTTAGCTGCAACCATAACAACGGATGAAATCTACAATCAATTTTTAGATGATGATTTGCATTTCGCCTTGATGCATGGGCCAACTTTTATGGGAAACCCCCTCGCCTGTGCTGCAGCTAATGCATCTCTTGAATTGTTTGATCAAAATAATTATGAACAAAAAGTTGATAAAATATCTCAAATCTTAACCAGAGAATTGGAAAAATGCCGATCTTTATCAGTAGTTTCTGATGTTAGAGTTCTTGGAGCTATTGGGGTTGTGGAAGTAAAAGATTTTGATTGGGAAGATATTTTTCAGATCAGAAAGGATTTTGCAGAAAGTGGAATTTGGCTTCGTCCTTTTGGAAATGTTGTCTATATTATGCCACCTTTGGTGATCGATGAGAATGATTTAACAAAAATCACCGACGCTATTTTTCTTAAACTTAATAAATTTTAACATGAAGCAAATCGACCTAATCGCCTCCGTTCTTGATAGTATTGGTTTTGAATCTGAGAAAAATGATGATTCTATTCAAATTGTTAGATTTGATGGTAATGAAAATCAAGAATTCCCCCTCGAAGAAATATCTGATTCAATCGGCATATTCATCACTTTTGACGATCCTTTAAGAGAGGAATCTGACTATCTGTTTCAAGGTTGTGATTTGAGAGTTTATTTCGATGATCAGGAATTAGAATATCAAGCTAAAGAAATCAAATTCTATGTAGCTTCAATCCTTAATGATCATGGTATTTTTGATCATGATAAAGATCTTGAGGGAGTGAAAAAGATACAAATACCACATTCACCAGATGAAATGATCGTCCCATAGTTACTCACCTGATTTTATTATTCTGCAATCAAATGCTAACTTAGTGACCCATGAATAAATTGTTTATTACAGCAATAATATTAGTTCTGATTTTTGCAGGACCTATTTTGATAATAGCCAAAGGAAAGATTGATTTTAAGGCAGATTATAGAACTGCAAATCGTAATAGTGTTAAAATAGCACCAAATCCGACTGATCACAAAGAAGCTATAATCCAAGCCTACAGTGCTAGGGCTTTTAATTGGAGGGGTGCTTTTGCCGTTCACACTTGGATAGCAGTAAAACCTCATAATGCTGAAGATTATGTTGTTTATCAGGTTATGGGATGGAAGGTTTATAGCGGATTATCTGCAGTTGATGCTAGAAAGGACATTCCTGATCGTAGTTGGTATGGTCAAAAACCCGAAATTATTCTTGATATCAGGGGGAAAAAAGCACAAGAGATAATGGACAAAATTGATAAAGCTGTTAATTCTTATCCTCGCGCCGAAGAATATGGTTTATGGCCCGGAGCAAACAGCAATAGCTTTATTGCCTACATAGCAAGACAAGTTCCTGATCTTGGCTTAGCCCTTCCATCTAATGCGATCGGTAAAGACTTTCTTATTTCAAGTAAGTTTTTTGCTAAAGCGCCTAGTGCAACTGGATATCAGTTCTCTTTATTTGGTTTACTTGGAATTCTCATAGCTAAAAAAGAGGGTATTGAGATAAATATATTAGGATTGGTTTACGGAATTAAATTCTCACCTTTCAAATTATTATTTCCTGGTTTTTGATTTATAAAATAAATCTAAAAAATCAAAATAATTGCAATGTATCGTGCAGCTTTTCCAGACGCTACCAAAGCTAAAAATAGCCAAATATTAGTTCTAAAAATTCCGGAAACCAAGGTCAAAGGGTCTCCGATAAGTGGTACCCAAGAAAACAATAAAGACCAAGTCCCCCATTTTTGATAGAAATTAGTTGATTTTTTAAGTGTCTTTTCTTTAATTGGGAACCATTTATTGTGTTTAAAATGCAGAAAATATCTTCCAATAAAAAAGTTCACCAAAGCACCAAGAACATTTCCAATTGTGGCAACCAAAACCAATAGATAAACATTGCTTTCTCCAGAGTTTTTTAAGACAGCTAAAAAGAATTCAGATTGCGCAGGAAGAATAGTGGCGGCAAGGAACGAAATAAAAAATAGGAGAAGTAATTGAGAGGCAATCAAGTTCGAATTTTTATTGAAATCGTGATAATAGAAAGATGATTTGGCTGGGACGGAAGGGTTCGAACCTACGCATGACTGGATCAAAACCAGTTGCCTTACCACTTGGCTACGTCCCAATAGAGAAAAGATGTCTTTTTAAGAGGCGTGGATTATCTAACAACTATTCTCTTGCGTCAAGATTTCTTTTTAAAAAAGATTATTTTGAGACAATTAAATATCCGCGATACTTTTTTCCATCCTTGGTGTTCATTGCTTTGACTACATCAGAGATGTTTGCCCAATACCAACCATTCTTATGTCCCGCAACGTCTAAAACCAGAACTGAGTCACTATCTTCATCGAAGGCAACTATTGGGGAAATATGCCCACCCGTCTTCAAATTCAGAACACTTCCATGAAAATTGATAATCAAAAACCTGCATTCATCAGAGGTAATTTTTTTGACTAATTTTCTAAATTTATCAACAGTTTTTTTATTGGAATTTTTGACATAAACCGATTTACCTTTTAGCCCATAGGACTTTGTAAGGATTTTTTTAAGTTCTAAAAGAGTTAAACCTGGATCAAAATTTTTGGCATAATTTTCGTTATCTGGAGTAATATTCTTTAATTCGATAATTTTTTGATCTTTAATTTTATTGGTTTGATCATTAAAGAAAGTCAGTTGCGAATAGGAGGGAAATTCAATATTTCCACCGCCAAATATTTTTGGTTTTGAAACCTCAAGATTTTTTTGGGTTGGCGCTCCTCCATTGTTTGCAATCGAGTTTAGAATGATTACTGAGGTAGCAACTCCGCAATAAAGTGGATTTATTTGTGGCTGGAAATAATCTGCCAATTGATAAAAATCATTTTTAAATTTACTATTTTCTAATCTTTTTATTCCGTCAGGACTACTCCATCTCACGACTGATGGATTCCCATCAGCAAAGCTGGAGGAATTTAAAAAAATAATTATAAAAATAGATTTAATAATTAATGTCATATTTTTTGAGAAAATTTATTTAATTTCAAAAATTGCATCAACTTCAACAGCCACACCACGAGGTAGTGAGCCTGCTCCCATTGCAAATCTGCTGTGCTTTCCTTTTTCAGCAAAAACCTCAACCATGAGATCGGAAGCTCCATTAGCAACAATTGGATGATCGGTAAAGCTCGGATCAGAATTGACAAAAATTCCTAATTTAATACAACGAACAACTTTGCCCAAGTCACCATCGCAGGCAATATTTAGATTTGCTAAGATGTTTATTGCACAAATTCTAGCAGCTTTTTGTCCGTCTTCTATGGAAATATCTTTTCCTAATTTTCCAGTGAATATTACTTTACCATTTTCAATCGGAATTTGACCAGAAATAAAAACTTGATTACCTGTTTGTACAAAAGGAACATAATTGGCGATTGGAACAACTGGTTCAGGTAAGATTATTCCTAACTTCTTGAGCTTTTTATTAATAATCATTTTGATAAAAATTTGATTGTTATTTAGTTGGGAAATTTGAGAATCATCTTTTAAATCAAAAAATATTTTTCTTCCAGTAATTTTTCAAAATAAATTCAATGACCTCCCAAAGAACTATTAACAAAAAAGTCAGTTGCAACGGTATTGGCCTGCATAGCGGATGTGAGGTAAAAATAGCACTCCTTCCGGCACCAGAGAATAGCGGTATTGTTTTTAAAAGAGTAGATATTGATGGTGACAATGAAATTCATGCTAATTACAAGAATGTTTCTACGACCAACCTAGGAACAACAATATCTAATAAATCTGGTATCAAAGTCGCTACGATCGAACATCTAATGGCTGCAATTTGGGGTTGTGGAATCGATAATTTGATTGTCGAACTTGACTCTGAAGAGCTTCCAGTCATGGATGGAAGCTCATCCGCCTTCATTTTCTTGATTGAATGCGCAGGAACTCATGGACAAGATCAGCCTAGAAAGATTATCGAAATTCTCAAAAAAGTCGAAGTTGTTGACGGTGACAAATCATTGTCGATTGAGCCCAATAGAGAATTCTCGGTCAATCTGCAAATTAACTTCAACCATCCTCAATTAGGTGAGCAAAATTTTGAATTTCATCCAGAGCACACTTCTTTTAAAAATGACATTTCCAGAGCTAGAACTTTTGCTTTTGAAAAAGATATTGAAAATATGCGCGCCGCAGGACTAGCTCTTGGTGGATCTTTGGACAATGCTGTAGTGATTGGTGAAAATGGAGTTTTGAATGAAGATGGCGTTCGCTATCCCGATGAATTTGTCCGCCATAAAATGCTCGATTTTATTGGAGATATTTTCTTGTCAGGAGGATATTTTGTTGGAAAATTCACTGCTGTCAAATCAGGGCATGGAATCAACAATAAATTGTTGCACAAATTATTTGCTGATGAAACTTCTTACAGATTTATTTAATGAAAGAAATAATTTTTAAAGCATTAGAAGAAAATTTTAAGCAAAGGCTTGATAAATTTTTAGTTGCCAGATTGACAGAAACTAACCCAGAATTCTCACGTAGCAGAATCCAAATATTGATCACTTCTGGAAATGTTTTTAATGATCAAACTGTTATCACAAATTGCGATTATAAAATCAAAGGTGATGAAACTTTTCTAATCAAAATTCCAGAAGCAAAAGAATCACAAGTTTTGGCCAAAGAGATTCCTTTTGAAGTTGTCTTTGAGGATGAAAATATGCTGGTCGTCAATAAGCCTGCGGGACTAACTACACACCCCGGAGCTGGAAATCAAGATCACACCCTAGTCAATGCCCTACTCTTCTATTGTGGAGATACTCTATCAGGAATTAATGGCGTGATGCGACCTGGAATTGTTCATCGCCTTGACAAAGACACTTCCGGATTGATGGTGGTTGCCAAGAACGATCTGGCCCACCAAAACCTATCTAGGCAAATCGAGCAAAGAACTTTGAAAAGAAATTATTTGTCATTTTGTTACGGAACCCCAAAGCCACTCAAAGGAGTGATCAATAAAAACATAGGACGCAGCAAGGTTCATCGCCTCAAAATGGCAATCATGAGAGATGGTGGCAGAGTTGCTATCACAAACTATGAGGTCAAAGAAATGCATTTCAATGGAGCTGTTTGTCTCGTTGAGTGCAAATTAGACACCGGAAGAACTCATCAAATCCGTGTTCACATGGCTTCAATTGGACATTGCATTATTGGCGACCAAACATATGGAGCTAGAAAATTGTCTTTGGGAGAAACCCCGGAAGAAATAAAAAATCTAGTTCACGAATTTCCTCGTCAAGCATTACATTCTTACAAAATCAGTTTCTTTCATCCAGTATCTGACGAGGAAATGGAGTTTGAAATTGGATTTCCTTCCGATATAAAAAACTTAAACGACAAAATATCCAATGAATAAATTTATTGTAGACATTGATTCTGCAGGATCTCGTTTAGACAAGTTTCTAGCAAAGAATGGTCTTGGTTTTGCATTATCACAAAAAATTCTTCGAAAAAAAGATGTTAAAATAAATGGCAAAAAATTCGGTGCAGAGCATCGCTTGATCGAAGGTGATGTAGTGGAAGTTTTTGGTAATTATTCATCACCTGCAGATTCACAAATAAAAGATGATCGCAAACAAAAACCAAAAGTCAGTGAGGAAAAAATCAATCTCATCAAAGCGGCGATAATCTATCAAGATGAAAATTTGTTGGCGATTGATAAGCCTGCAGGAATTGCCGTTCAAGCTGGAAACCCTAAGGATTTCAGTATTGATGCCGCTCTACCTTACTTAAAACTAGAAAAAGAAGAAACGCCAAGATTGGTTCACAGGTTAGATCGTGACACTAGTGGAATTTTGC
>JBLHSZ010000041.1:0-9395 GCA_047627095.1 Rickettsiales bacterium | reverse complement strand
TGATAAGAAAAAGAATGAAAAGAATAGGAAATTAGTTTTGCAATTGGCAGCGAAAAATGGATGCCGTATTTCGTTACAAACCCACAAATTGTGGGAAATTGATTAAATGCAAAGAAGTAAAAGACAAAGTGGTGCTCCAGAAACAACTATTGAATTTGATGAAATAGAGCCTGTATTTAAAATGTTCGGAGAATTTAGTTATATGGTTTTTGACTGTAATTCTGACATCCTATTAGGCAGTATAATAAAAAATTCTGAGAATTTTATAGATAAGTCATTGGATATTTATCAAATTTTTCTAAAGAATCAATCAGATGGATCAAAAAAAATAACTCTTAATTCTACTCTGGGTGAAGTTTTTAAGGATTTGTTGCCTCCATCCAATAAATTCGTACCAACCTCTATTTTAAAGACTGTCCCATCTAAGATTTAGTCTAATGTTGAGATGTAAGTTTATTAAATTATTGATTTTTGAAATTCTTTTGCAGCTTCAAGTGGATTTGTTGCGGCGTTGATTGGTCTTCCAACCACAATGTAACTAACTCCATTTAGAAATGCGGTTTTAACATCAACAACTCGTTTTTGGTCATCTCCAACAACTTCCTTCAAACGAATGCCCGGAGAGACAATTGTAAAATCCTCACCCAAATTATTACGGATCATTTGCGCTTCAAGTCCTGAGGAAACCACGCCATCAATTCCTGATTTTTTGGCAAGTTTTGCTTTTTTTATTACCAAGTTTTCTAAAGATAAATCAGGATCAAATCCCATATCAGCCAGATCATCTTGATCAAGATTGGTCAAAACCGTCACTGCCAAAATCTTCATATTACCTTTATTCTTAGAGGCTTCTTGCATGATTCCAAGACTTGCGGCATGAATGGTTAAAAAATGGATATTGGGATATTTTGAAAGGTTTTTAACTGCTTTTCCTACAGTGGCAGAGATGTCGTAGAGTTTTAGATCGGCGAAAACTTTTTTATTTCTTTTTGCGAGCCAATCGATCATTTCGAAATAATCGCCGCTCATCAAAAGCTCTAAACCGATTTTGTAGAAAGTGACTTCATCACCTAATTTTTCAACTAGTTCTTTAGCCGATTTTATGTCAGGAAAATCAAGAGCAACGATTAATCGATCTTTATTCATTGGGAATTATTTTTTAAACTTTGATTCGGTGCCATTAAAAATGCGTCCTATATTTTCTTTGTGACGCCACACAATTAAAATTGCAATCAGATTAGTTAGAATCATTTCTGCTAGAGAAGTCCCAGAATAAAAAGTAAATCCTGCCGCAATGATAATTGAGGCAATGGAAGCAATTGAGACAATTTTGATAAAGAGAAAAATAATTATCCAAGCCAAACAAGCGACTAAGCCAATAGTTGGATTTACTGCCAATAAGACTGCAAGACCAGTTGCAACGCCTTTTCCACCTTTGAAATTCAGATAGGCTGGGAAAATATGTCCAATCACAGCAATTGCTCCGATTAAACATAAAAATAGGTTTAAAGAAGGAATCTCGCCGAATAAGTATCGGGCAATAATAACCATAAAAGCACCTTTGGCACCGTCAAGAAACAAAGTCGCAAGACCAATTTTCTTTCCCAAAACTCTGGCTACATTAGTTGCGCCGATATTTCCTGATCCGGATTTTCTGATGTCTTGATTGCTAAAAATTCTCGCCAGAACCAATCCAAAAGGAATTGCGGCAATAAAATAGGTTAGGACAAGAAAGGTTATTTGATAAAGATAGATCATTGGGGATTATTTTTTGTCGTCGCGATTTTTTCTAAAATCTGCTAGAGATACTATTTTTCCAGAAAGTTCAGCATTGCTGGTTTGCCCTGAATTTTCAGTAGTTTCTGCGCCGAATTCTTCTGCATAATCCTCAAAATCAACGACGTTGAATTTTAGTCCAAAATTCACTTCAGGATCCGCAAATGCAGATATTGCGCGATAAGGAATGGTTAATTTTTCCAATACTCCAGCAAAGCTAAGCGCAATAGTGAAAAAATCTTCTTTAACTTGCAATCCAGAAAATTGATGCTGGACAACAATAGTCATTTCCGTTGGGAATTTTTCTCTTAGCGCATCCGATATGATGGTTTCTGGGTTTTTGGTAGAAAAAGTGATGACAAAATGATGATTGCCATGAAGGCCATTTTTCTCAACTTTTTTCAAAACTTTGCAAATGATGGTTCTCATTGAATCTTCAATGATTTCATCATAACCGATATGATCTTTCATAATGTATTTTTTTATGTTGTGTCTAATGTTTTAGCGGTGGCTTTCTGTTGAAAGGTAGCCACCAAACCCCGATAATCAAACTTATGCTAAGCGGCTATTGCCACAGGAGCGAATTCTTGATTATCATTAGCAAAGTTATCGTTTGCGTTTGTTGTTTTCGAACGGATATTGCAACTTTTAACGGTTACAATCGGCAGTTTCTCAACCGGGCAAAACCAACATCTTTATTATGATTGTCGAAGCTATGTCATCCCCAAATAAGTTTGGTGGAGATGTCGGGTACCGCCCCCGAGTCCAAAACACTTATTTCACGTTAGATTTATCACCATATCACTCCTTCTAAAAAAAGAAATGCAGACCATATGTAATGCTAAAAAGCATCTTTGGCAAGATTTTTTTAAAATTTTTTTGTTAGAAAAGGTTTTTATGGTTACTCAAATTTGCGACCCTTTTGACCTTCTTTGCGAAATTGTTTTGCCGTTGGTCGCTTTATTTTTGTTTCTGGATTTTGTAATTTAACAACCTTTTCTTCTAGTTCGGAAACTTTTTTTTCTAGTTCTAACACTCTAGACTGTCTTTCTGACAGAGCCGCTACCAATGTTTGTTGTGAAGGAATAAATGATGTTGAGGTTGCTTTTAATGTAGAAGATCTGTGGATATGAGATGCTATTTCAGAAGTATTTGGGGATTGAGTAGAATGTAATACCGAAGTTTCTAGTTGTTGATTTGTGGTCTTTGAATGTAATTTTCCAGGATCTGATTCTGGAACAACTTGTTTGAGTGGGGTTTCTTCTTTTTGATGTTTTTTACTAGATACTTTTGTCCACCCTTTGCCGTCATCAAAACCCACTTCTATTAGGTCTATAGTAAGATTTTGTTTTGTCTGTTCTGGCTCGAAAGTTGGAGCTGATGTCTCGGATTCTGATTTTAGGGGTGGTTCAGGATTTTTTGATTTCTTGGTTTTATTCCTAATACTCCCTTTCTTTGCCCCCTTACCCTCCTCTTGCAGAAGCTCAGATGTTGCCTTTGCCGATATTTTCTCTTGCTGTTTTTTCTCTAATAACAATTTGGGCATAACTTCATCTAAAGCTGACTTGATTTGAATATTATCCTCACCTCTTCTCCTACATCGCCAAGACTAGATTCAATCTGTGATATGATGGATTTAAACACACTTATTAGCTCACTAAGAGCATCTCTTGCGTCACTATTTGAGGCAATAAATGACTTTTCTTCTTTCGACATCTTCAGGGCCTTGGAAAACTTTTTATCAGTATCGATTAGATCCTTAGGTATTTGAGGATATTTTTTTATAGTAAAGTTTAATAAAATAACTGATAAAGCTATTAAATATTGACTTTTTGTAGAAGCGCTTGGCGTTTTCATATCGACATCTAAATTTCTTATTTCCATTAAGATATTATCTTCTTGATGGCTATGTGTTGAGGATTTGCTTTGGAGTTTTGTCATTATTAAATCTTCTTAAAAAAATATTAAATGTCGATAGGTGTCTCGACTGTTAGATTTTAGAAAAAATACTCCCAAAACCTTTCATTGCAATATATTGGATGACTTGCTTCCAAATAATTTTTTTAATCCAAACTCATATTTCCAATATTATTTAGAAGTAAAATTTTTATTCTCTTTTCCAAAAGTTTTTCTAGAATGCCTTAATTAATTCTTTCTCTCGAAAAATAAATAAATTATCTCAAATAATGATCAAAGAAAATCCCGAAGAAAATATTATCATGCCCAGCAAAACCATGATCCTGCTCAAGGCTTCAACCATTGCGATGGGGATTGTTTTCGTAGTTCTATTAATCGCCTTTCTTCTGATCCAACAAAAAAGATCTGGTCAGATCGTCAATAAATGTGATGATTTTTTAGAAACCCAGATTTCTGGTGAAATTAAAGAAATAAAAATTGATGGAAATTCAATCATCATTTTGACCAAGCAAAACCGTGATAAAAAACAAGAAATTATCAGAATCAACAGCAATTGTGCAAAAATAATCAACCGCATCCAATTTAATGCTCTATAAATTCGCTTCATTTTCGCAAAATTCTCAAGGCAGGCTTTACGAGGAAAATGATTGTCAATTTCGCTCGATTTATGGGCGTGACCGCGATCGTATCATCAACTCAAATTCTTTTCGTCGCCTGCAATATAAAACCCAGGTTTTCGTCAATCACGAAGGAGATCACTATAGGACCAGACTTACCCACTCGTTAGAGGTTGCGCAAATTGCCAGATGGATTGCTTCTGGTCTTGGTTGTAACAAAGATTTGGCAGAGGTTGTCTCATTGGCTCATGATCTTGGACACACGCCTTTCGGACATGCTGGAGAAGATGCTTTGGCTGCCAAAATGCAAGATTTTGGGGGTTTTTCTCACAATTCGCATACTTTGAAATTGATCACTGAGCTTGAACAGTCATATCTTGATTTTGATGGTCTAAATCTTTCATGGGAAATGCTTGAAGGCGTTGTCAAACACAATGGAGCCATAAAAGATGTCTCTAAAGTTCATTCCTACATCGGTCATTACAACCAAAAGCATGATTTGGATTTAAAAAGATCTCCATCAATTGAGGCGCAAATATCGGCAATATCTGACGACATCGCCTACAATAATCATGATATTGAAGATGGAATTCGGGCAGAATTGTTCCGTATCGAAGATTTATTTGATTTGCCATTTATTGGCGACAAATTCCGTGAGATTTTGAAGCAAAAGCCAGAAGCCAGACCTGAACTTTTGGTCTCGGAAGCTAAAAAAAGAATAGTTAATGACATGGTTCTGGATGTGATTGCCAATACCCAGAACAACATTAAAGAACTCAACATTAATAGTATTGATGATGTTCGCGATTGTGATTTCTTCTTAGTACAATTTTCACCAGAAATTGAAATTGCTCATCAGGAAATCAAAAAATTCTTGCACAAAAACATGTATCGTCATTATAAAGTGAATCGAATGACCGCATCTGCTCACAAAATTGTTGGAGGATTATTTGACTTTTTCATTCAAAACCACAATTGTTTGCCTGCGCATCATCAGATTTCTAGTAATGACAAAAAAGAATTAGCGATTAATGTCTCTGATTACATTGCTGGAATGACCGACCGATTTGCCATTAGTGAATATCAAAAATTATTAACTACTTAATTTTTTTTATTTATCCTGATGGGACAAAAGAACGTGGCATGAGCCGCGCCTCGCCTTGCGGGGATTCCCGCACTTCGTGCTTTTATATTTTTTAACTAAGCTTATGAAAAACTTTTTTACTTTTACCTTTTTATCAATTTTAAACTTAATGATTATGACTAACCAAGGAAGTGCACAAGGCACCTACAATCCAGACAATATACTAAATATTGAAACCAAATATGGTAAAACTGTTATTGAGTTATTGCCTAATATCGCTCCAAAACATGTTGAAAGAATTAGAACTTTAGCCAATCAAGGATTCTATGATAATGTAGTTTTTCACCGTGTTATTGAAGGGTTCATGGCTCAAACTGGTGATCCAACAGGAACAGGAACTGGAGGAAGTGAACTTCCTGATTTGAAAGCAGAATTTTCTGACGAGCCACATCTTCGCGGTTCACTTTCAATGGCCAGAGCTCAAAATCCAAACAGTGCTAATAGCCAATTCTTCATCGTTTTGAAAGATTCAAGATTCTTAGACGGTCAATATACCGTTTTTGGAAGAGTGATCGAAGGCATGAATTTTGTTGATGACATCAAAAAAGGTGGTGGAGCTAATGGAATGGTTTCTCGCCCAGATGCGATGATCAAAGTTAGAACAGGAAAATAAAATATATTTCTTAAAAAGGAATGACCAAAGAATATGACTCAAACAATATTTTTGCTAAAATAATTCGCGGGGAAATTCCTTGTGAAAAAGTTTTTGAAGATGAAAAAGTTTTGGCTTTTAACGATATTTCGAAAGCAGCTCCATATCATCTTTTGGTCATTCCTAAAGGGGAATATTCAAGTTTTGATGATTTTTCTTATAATGCTTCTGGTGAAGAAATTTCTAATTTTTTTAAGAAAGTTCGCCAAGTTGCAATTGATCAAGGTTTGAAAGAATCTGGATATCGTTTGATTACAAATCATGGCTCTGACGCTTCTCAAAGTGTTGCTCATTTTCATGTTCATATTTTGGGTGGAAAGCAGCTTGGTGGTTTGATTGCGGATGATAAATTAATTCGATAAGTATTTATTTTTACGGAACATGGGCGAAGGATTCCTTCGTCCCGCCCCAAGCTTGCTTGAGAACCCCAGTGCTTCGCACATTGACTTTTTTTTAAAAAGATATGCATAAAAACGCAAGAACATCTACGCAATTAGTTCATTCACACAGAAATCCTAAAGAACAAGGTTGGATGGTCAATCCTCCAATCTATCAAGCATCAACAATTGTATTTCCGACTTTGAATGATCTTGATCATGCTGAAGCCAGCTATAATGACAAAGATGGTTCAATGGCTCATGATCTCAAATATGGTCGATATGGAACTCAAACTAATTTTGTTTTGGAAGACGCGATTGCTGATTTGGAAAGTACTGATTGTTGTTTTTTGACTTCATGTGGTGCATCGGCAATTAACGTTGCTTTGGTTGCTTTCTTGGAAAGCGGTGATCATCTTTTGGTAGTCGATAATGCCTATAGTCCAACTCGCGGATTTGCTGATAAATATTTGAAAAAGTTTGGAATTCAGACAACCTATTTTGACCCCAATATTGGTGGTGATATTGAAAAATTAATCCAGAAAAATACCAAAGTCATTTTCATGGAATCTCCAGGATCTTTGAGTTTTGAATTGCAAGATGTTCCGGCAATTTGCGCAGTTGCTAAAAAACATAATATCAAAACTATTCTGGATAACTCTTGGGGTAGTGGGATTTATTATAAACCTATTAATCACGGAGTTGATGTTTCGATCATGGCTTTGACAAAATACATCAATGGTCATTCTGATGTTATGATGGGATCGATTGCTTTTAAAAGTGAGGATTTCAAAGAAATATCAGAGGCGTTTCGTTTCCTTGCTGTCAATGCCGCACCATTTTCAGCATATATGGTGCAAAGAGGACTTAGAACCGCAAAATTACGTCTCGATCAATCATTCAAATCTGCTTTAGAGATTGCCAAGTGGCTTGAACAACAACCTCAAGTTGAAAGAGTTTTTTATCCGGCCTTAGAATCTGATCCAAGCCACGCAATTTGGAAGCGCGATTTCACCGGTGCAGCTGGTCTGTTTTCAATCGCATTGAATAAAAAATATTCTAAAGATAAGGTCGCAAATATGGTCGATAATCTTGAATATTTCGCTATGGGATATTCTTGGGGTGGATATGAATCACTTATTCTTCCATTCGATGCCAATGGCAGCAGAAGTGCGACCAAATGGCAATATGGAGATAAAAATTGCTTTAGAATCAATATTGGTTTGGAAGATGTTGAAGATTTGAAAGAAGATCTAGCCTCGGGACTTGCAAGATTGGGAGAATAAAAGTAATTATTAAAAATGATAAAATTACAAAACACATACGCCAATCTGCCAGCACAATTTTACTCGCCACAAGATCCTGAGTATGTTGAAAATCCAGAATTGATCCTCTTCAATCATAAGCTCGCCAAGGAATTTGATTTGTCTGAAACCTCCAATTCGGCAGAAATTTTTTGCGGCAACAAACTTTTAAACAATTCAAAGCCAATTTCTCAAGCCTATTCTGGACATCAATTTGGGCATTTTTCGCCTATTTTGGGTGATGGAAGGGCAATTCTTTTGGGAGAAGTTTCCAATAAAAAAGATCAGATTTTTGATATTCAACTCAAAGGTGCCGGAAGAACTGCCTATTCTCGAAATGGTGATGGAAAATATCCTCTTGGACCGGCAATAAGAGAATATTTGGTCAGTGAGGCGATGCACTCTTTGAAAATTTCAACTTCAAGAACTCTAGCTTTAGTGGCAACAAATCAGCCAGTTTATCGCGAAAAAACCGCAAAAGGTGCAGTTCTAACCAGAATTTCTACAAGTCATATTCGTATTGGCACTTTTGAATATTTTTCTTCAAAAGGAGATTTGGAGAATATCAAAATTCTGGCAGATTATGCCATTGATCGGCATTATTTGGAATGCTTGAATTGCAAAAATCCCTATTTGGAATTTCTCAAAGAGGTGATAAAAAAACAAGTGCAGCTAGTTTCGGATTGGATGAGCGTTGGCTTTATTCACGGAGTGATGAACACTGACAATGTTGCAATTAGCGGTCAAACATTGGATTTTGGTCCTTGCGCTTTTCTAGATGAATACAAAAAAGATCAGGTTTTTAGTTTTATTGATAAACGTGGCAGATATTCATTTTCCAACCAAAGAAATATCATTTTGTGGAATTTGACCAGATTTGCTGAAAGCATTTTGCCACTTATTGATTCTGATATTTCAGAAGCAGTCAAATTGGCTGAAATTGAGTTGAATAAATTCCCCCAAATGTTTGATGATTTATATTTCTCAAAAATGGCCGGAAAGATCGGTATTTTTGATGTAAAACTTGAGGATCACGAATTGATTGAAGAATTTTTGGAAATTTTGGAGAAAAATAATCTAGATTTTACTAATTCTTTTAGAAATCTTCCGGAAAATTGTCCGGATGAAGATTGGCAGAAGAAATGGAGAAATCGCATTGATCAACAAGAACTGGGCGAAGAAGAGATTTTTATCAAAATGAACAAAATCAATCCCGCTTTTATTCCAAGAAATCATTTAATTGAAAAAGCAATTAGAAAAGCCGCAGATGAAAATGATTTTAACGAAACAAAAAAACTTCTGGAAATTTTGCAGAATCCATTTGATAAAATAGATGGATTTAACGATTATTATCTTCCGGCAAGAAATGAGGAAAAAATAGGCAACACTTTTTGCGGAACTTGATTTCGCGATATTGAAGTCTTATTCAAGCATGATTCTTTGATTAAAATTAAAACCAACAATAATTATGAAAATAAACAGTTTATGTGTTCATGCAGGCAACAAACCTGACGAAACAGGAGCCAGACAAATTCCTATTCACCAAACAGCTTCATTTGTTTTTAAAAGTGCCGAGCAAGCTGCGAATCTTTTTGCATTGAAAGAGGT
>JBLHSZ010000040.1:0-9409 GCA_047627095.1 Rickettsiales bacterium | reverse complement strand
TCACAGCAACTATTCTCTTTGCAACGGTGCCACCATGGTTTCTGACCTAGTAGAGCTTGCCAAAGAAAACAAAATGCCAGCAGTTGGAATTTGCGACAATGGCAATCTATTTGGCGCTTTAGAATTTTCTAGCGCTTGCAAAAAATCCGCGATTCAGCCCATCATTGCTTGTGAAATGCTCATCGATTTGAGTGAAGAGCAAAATCACAAAATTTCCCATCTCGACCAAATCAATTCTTTTAAAAAAATCGTTCTTATTGCCAAAGATGAACAAGGCTATTTGAACCTGATGGCTCTGGTCAGTGACAGCTTCACCGAAAAATCAAATTCCCTTCCTGAGCATATTAATTTTGCAAAATTGCAATCCAGAAAATCTGGCATCATCGCTCTTTCTGGTGGTTTTGAAGGATTCTTGTCTAGTGCAGTTTCAGAAAATCAGGACAAAAAAGCTGAAGAATTGGCCCTAAAATTCAAAGATTTGTTGGGTGAAGATTTTTACATTGAAGTTTCCAGACACAAAAACCCAGATGAAAACAAAATTGAAAAAAAACTCATCGATCTTGCCTACAAAACCAACATTCCACTAGTCGCAACCAACGACAATTATTTCCCTGATCCTGATATGTTCGAAGCACAAGACATTTTGTCATGCATCGGAACTGGTAGATATTTCACTGAGACCAATAGAAAAAAACTAACCCCAGAACATTATTTCAAAAGCCCATCGCAGATGAAGGAGCTTTTTGCCGATCTTCCTGAAGCAATCGAAAACACCGTCAATATTGCCAAAAAATGTGTAATCATGGCGTTTGAAAGACCACCATCTTTACCAAGATTTCACACCGGAAATGATCTTTCTGAAAAAGAAGAGCTCTTTGAATGGTCGACAAAAGGTTTGTCGATGCGGCTTAAACTAAAATTTGAACTAGAAGAAACTTCCGCTGAAAAACAAGATCAAATCAATAAACAATATTTCGAACGCTTAGATTACGAATTAGGAATCATCAATGAAATGAATTTCTCGGGATATTTTCTGATCGTCTCGGATTTCATTATTTGGAGTAAAGAAAACGACATTCCTGTGGGGCCTGGTCGTGGTTCTGGAGCAGGATCAATTGTGGCTTGGTCACTTCAAATCACCGATCTTGATCCGCTTCGCTTCGGACTTCTATTTGAAAGATTTTTGAATCCAGAAAGAGTTTCAATGCCCGATTTTGATATTGATTTTTGCCAAGCAAGACGTGACGAGGTAATAACTTACGTGCAAAAAAAATACGGCGCTGAGATGGTGGCCCAAATTATTACTTTTGGAAAACTGCAAGCCAAAGCGGTTCTAAAAGATGTGGGAAGAGTTCTGCAAATGCCCTACGGCCAAGTTGATCGAATTTGTAAAATGATTCCATTCAATGCCCTAGAAGCTGTGACTTTGCAAAAAGCCATCGACATGGACAAAGAATTTCAAAACACTATTAAAGAAGATCCCCAAATTAAAAGACTAGTCAATATTGCTTTGAAGCTCGAAGGACTTAGTCGTCATGCCTCAACTCACGCGGCAGGAGTTGTCATTGGTGACAAACCACTCAAAGAAATTTGCGCCCTTTATTTGGATGATAAGGGTGGAATGCCGGCGGTGGGATATTCGATGAAATATGCAGAAAATGCTGGTTTGGTGAAGTTTGACTTTTTGGGTCTAAAGACCCTAACCACAATTTCTGACACAGTGAAATTGGTCAAAAAAACCCAAGGAATTGAGATTGACATCAACAAAATCAAACTCGATGACAAGCTGACTTTCGACATGTTGGCTGAAGGTGACTCAATCGGAGTTTTTCAAATAGAGTCTTCGGGAATGCGCTCAATGTTGCGCCAGATGCAAGCCGACAAGCTTGAGGACATCATCGCTTTGATTTCGCTTTATCGTCCTGGTCCAATGGAAAATATTCCTACCTACATTCGCAGAAAACTCGGACAAGAAGAAACTAGCTACCCTCACCCACTTTTGGAAAAAACCCTCAAAGAAACCCATGGAGTAATAGTCTACCAAGAACAGGTGATGGAAATTGCACGAGTTCTAGCCGGATACAGTCTGGGTGGAGCAGATATTTTGCGTCGTGCGATGGGAAAGAAAATTCAAGCGGAGATGGACAAACAAAGGCAGATTTTCGTTGAAGGCGCGATCAAGAATGGTGTTGAAAAAAACCAAGCTGGAGAAATTTTTGACCTAGTTGACAAGTTCGCTGGCTACGGATTCAACAAATCTCATGCTGCCGCTTACGCACTTATTTCCTACCAAACGGCCTATTTGAAAGCCAATTTTCCCGTCGAATTTCTGATATCTTCAATCAATCTTGATATCGACAATTCCGACAAAATCAACATCTTCTTACAAGTCGCCAAAGATCATGACATCAAAATTCTTCCACCAGAAGTCAATGAAAGTGGATCTTTGTTTGAGGTGGAAAAAGTTTAGTTTACGACCTAATTTCATTAAATGACTAAGTTTTAAGGAAAAAAACTCAATAAATAATTCTATTTTAATAAAAATGAAGAATAAGAACTAATCAAGTTAGTGATTTTATTAAGAAAAAAGAACAAAATATTCTTTCTACATCTCCTCAATTAGTGCTGAAAAAATTTCAAGAGAAATAACCCACCAAAAGAACTAATTTATTTTTTTTCAATAAAAAAGGCGCCAACCAATTCATCATCGGTTAGCGCCTTATTTTATTCACCTAATAAGCCGGATTTTGTACTTCATTGCTGAAGCGACAGCCATTCGTCTAGGATTGCAATCACTTGCAACCTCAAGCAACCTACCCGGATGACGATGCAAAAGCACATCTGTTAAATAAATAACTTGCCATCCCTATTTGGTCTTGCTCCAGATGGGGTTTTCCGCAGCTAATGTTACCATTAGCCGTGTGAGCTCTTACCTCACATTTTCACCTTTTCCTAAATAAATTTAGGTAGTCTACCTTTCTGTGGCACTTTCCGTTGCAACTTTTCTTTCGAAAAATCACACCCAGTAGTTAGCTGGCATCTTATCTTTTGTGGAGTCCGGACTTTCCTCTTACTTTCATTGTTGTTGCCAACAAAAAGCAAGCGACTGTCTTGGGGGCTGTCATTATTTGGATGGAAAGTTTTTTAGCAAGAATTATTAATCCATTGGTAAGCTAATTTTAAATCTCTAACAAACGCGACACCGGTGTCGCGTTTGTTAGAGATTTAAAATCAATCACCAAAACCCCAAAACAACCAATAAATACTTGATTATTTTGCTCTTTTGCTTATTTTTCTGGCTCTTTTGAAAAACAGCGAAAACAAACAAATGAGCTCAAATATCCCAACAATTTTCTCCGGAATTCAACCAACTGGAAATCTTCATCTAGGAAACTATTTGGGATCCATCGCAGGCTGGAAGCCATTGCAAACAACTCACAATTGCCTTTTTGGCATCATGGATTTGCATTCAATCACCTTGCCGCAAAATCCCGTTGATCTTAAAAACAACATTATTGAAACCGCCATCGTTTATTTGGCTAGCGGAATTGATCCAACAAAATCTGCAATTTTTGCTCAAAGCAGAATCAAAGAACATGCCGAATTGGCTTGGATTTTAGGCACACTAACACCTCTTGGTTGGTTGAACCGCATGACTCAATTCAAAGAAAAATCCGCAGACCACGAAAATCTCGGACTCTATTCCTATCCAGTTTTGATGGCAGCTGACATCCTGCTCTACAAATCTGACGTTGTCCCTGTTGGAGAAGATCAAAAACAACATCTTGAACTAGCTCGTGACATCGCTGGAGCGTTCAATCGCCAATTCAAAAACGAATTTTTCAAACTGCCAAAACCAATGATTCTAGGCAATTGCACTCGTGTGATGTCTCTACAAGATGGCACCAAAAAGATGAGCAAGTCCGATGAAAGTGATTTGTCACGCATCAATCTTGTTGATGAAAAAGATCTGATCATTAAAAAAATCAAGAAAGCCAAAGCTGATTCTATCATTGGAATCACCTACCAAAAAGATCGTCCAGAAATCTACAACCTATTGAATATTTTTTCTAGCGTGACAAATCAAAAACCAGAAGAAATTGCTGAGGCACATAAAGATTCAGGTAATGGAACATTCAAAGGAGCTTTGAGTGAAGCTTTGATTGCTAGATTAGATCCAATTCAAAGTGAGATGAAAAGACTCAAAAATGATTTGAGTTTTGTAAAACAAGTTTTGCAAGATGGAGAGGAAAAAGCCCGTAGCATTGCTGAAATAAACATTAAACAGATCAAAGAAATCGTTGGATTGTATTAACTATTTGAAAAAACTAAATTCGTGACTACAAAAATTCCAGCCGACCTTGTTGGCGAAATACAAAAATTAAAAAAAGAAATGAACGCCGTTATTTTGGCACATTTCTACCAAGATGAAGAAATTCAAGACATCGCCGATTTCATTGGTGACTCTCTCGACCTTTCTCGTAAAGCTGCGTCAACGCAGGCCGACGTGATTGTTTTTTGTGGCGTCAAATTCATGGCCGAAGTTGCAAAAATATTAAACCCATCCAAAAAAGTCATCATTCCTGACATGAAAGCAGGATGCAGCTTGGAAGAGTCTTGCCCGCCCGCACTTTTCAAAAAATTCCGCGAAGACCATCCAGATCACATTGCCCTAACCTACATCAATTGTTCGGCTGAAATTAAGGCGCTTTCCGACATCATTGTCACCTCGTCAAACGCCAAAAAAATCATTGATCAAATCCCCAAGAATCAAAAAATAATCTTCGCTCCTGACCAACATCTAGGCAGATATTTGGCCAAAGAGACCGGACGTGACATGCTTTTATGGGAAGGATCTTGCATCGTCCACGAACAATTCAGCGAAAAAGAATTAGTTAAACTCAAAACCAATCATCCAAAAGCTCACATAATCGCTCACCCAGAATGTCCAACAAACCTGCTTGATCACGCCGATCACATCGGATCAACCTCATCACTTCTAAAATTCGCTGCCGATCATCCGGGTGAGAAGTTCATTGTTTTGACCGAACCACACATCATTCACCAGATGAAAAAACAAAATCCAACCGGAGAATTCTTCGATTGCCCATTCGCTGAAAAGGCCGGATGCACCCTTTGTAATGTCTGCCCTTACATGGAACTCAATACGCTTGAAAAGCTTTATTTGGTGATGAAAAACCAGAATAATGAAATTAATTTAGATGAAAATCTGAGAATCAAAGCTAAGAAATCTCTAGATCGAATGCTTGAAATGTCGTAATTTTAGTATTAAGCGCTAAGCCAGTTTTAAAAAACTTACCACTTACAACTAACATATTTACCACTAAAATAAATGACTCTAAAAATAATCTTCATGGGAACTCCCTGTTTCGCCATTCCTGCCTTAGAAAAACTCCTCGATGAGCCTTCTTTTGAAGTTGTGGCAGTCTATTCTAAAGAACCAAAAATTTCAGGTCGTGGACAAAAAGTTCAAAACTCACAAATTCACAATCTGGCTTTAACGAAAAATATCAAAATATTCACCCCCAAAACCTTACGCTGTGAAGAAGTTCAAAAAGAATTCTCCGATCTAAAAGCCGATATTGGCGTGGTTGTGGCCTATGGCCTCATCCTTCCTAAAGAAATTCTAGATGCGCCAAAATTGGGCTGCATAAATATCCACCCTTCTTTACTTCCTAGGTGGCGCGGAGCAGCTCCTTTGCAGCGTTCTTTGATGGCTGGAGACAAGCAAACAGGAGTCGATATTATTCAAATGGATGAAGGAATGGATAGTGGGGATATTTTGGAATGTGAGAAATTTGATCTTGATGATCAAATCAATTGTTCCGAACTGTCTGAGAAAGCTTCCCAAATTGGGGCTGATCTATTGATCAAAACAATTAAAAAATTAGCTGATGGCAAAGCAAATCCAATAAAACAAGATGATGAAATGGCAATTTATGCCAGCAAAATACTTAAAGAAGAATTTCTTATTGATTGGAATAATTGCGCAAAAGAAATCAACAATAAAATCCGCGGTTTGAATGGTTCAGGATCAGCTTATTTTGATCTTGACGGTGAGAAAATAAAAATTCACAAAGCAAAAATCATCAGCGAAAATAATCCTAATTTCAACGCCGGAAAAATTATTGATGACAAATTGACCATCGCCTGCCAAGATGGTTCTATTCGACCTGAGATCTTGCAAAGAGCAGGAAAAAATAGGGTTACACTTGACGAATTTTTGAGAGGATTTGAGATTCAAGAGATTATTGACAAACAATAAAATCAGATTTCCATTTAATTTATTAATTTAAAAAATTTACCAGCATGACTATTGAAGAAAAATTGGGTGACAAATTTTCCAAAGTCAGCGAAATTGTAGAAAAATTAGCCAAGCTAAGAATGGAGAAAAACAATGACAAAACAAAAGATTCTCGCGGCACAGATGAGATAGAAAATCAGGAAAATAACAAAGAAAATAGTCATGATGAAGTCAGTAAAGAAAAAGAAACTACTTTAGTTAAAGAATTATTTGAAGCTGTGACCGGGGAAAAATCCAAAGGAGTCATAAAAGAATCAGAAAAGACAAAATCCGAAACACTAGAAACCAACAAAAACCAAAATCCAGACTTGGAAGATGAATTTACAAAAGCACTCAGAAAAGCTCTTGAAAAACCAAAAGACAAAACATTAAATTCAGAAGAAAAACCTTTGACAGCAGAAGAATTATTGTCCAAAGCCGCAGAAGAAATAAAAGAACAAGAGTTAGAGAAAGAGTCTGGAAAAAAGAAAGCACCCAAATCAGCAGCTTTAGAAGCGGTTGCCAAAGAATTGGAAGAATTCTCTAAAAAAATGGAACAAAAATCTAAAATGAAAAGCGCATTAGGGGAAATGAAAGAAAATCCAGTCTTCAAAAAAATGGCAGAAAGCTTAAGCGCTACAAACACTGGAAAACCAGTTAGTTCAGGCATTGATAAAGATAAAGGTCCAGATAAAGGTCAGCAGATCTAAAATCAAAAATACTAAACCAAATTCTAATATTAATCCCAAAACCATCACCACAATATCAAGCAAACCAGCATTAAAACTTGAAAATAAAAACCAAATCGGCAATATTCCCACCTTCATTTCGCTGAAAAAATAATATCTAAATCAACCTTCTCAAGCATGGCTACAATCACAATCAACGAACAAGAAATCACCGTTCAAGATGGAATCACTCTCATTCAAGCTTGCGAACAGGCTGGAGTTGAGATTCCACGTTTTTGTTACCATGAAAGATTGGCAATTGCCGGAAATTGCCGCATGTGTTTGGTTGAAGTCACACCAGGTCCTCCAAAACCAGTTGCCTCATGTGCAACCAACGTTGCTGACGGAATGAAAATCAGCACCAACTCCCCAATGGTCAAAAAAGCCCGCGAAGGGGTTATGGAATTTTTGCTCGCCAATCATCCACTTGATTGTCCTATTTGCGACCAAGCTGGAGAATGTGATCTTCAAGATCAATCAATGGCCTATGGAAAAGGGGAAAGCGAATTTCTTGAGCACAAAAGAGCTGTAAAAGACAAAAATCTTGGACCTTTGGTTGCAACCACAATGACCAGATGTATTCACTGCACGCGCTGTGTCAGATTTATTACTGACGTTGCGGGAACCTCAGAAATGGGCGCAGTAGGACGTGGAGAAACCATGGAAATCACTAGCTATTTAGAAAAAAACCTTACTTCAGAACTTTCAGGAAACATCATTGATCTTTGCCCAGTTGGCGCCCTCACCTCCAAGCCATATGCTTTTAAAGCCAGAAGTTGGGAACTTTCAAAAACCGAATCTATTGATGTCATGGATGCGGTTGGATCAAACATTCGCCTCGATTCACGCGGTCTAGAAATCATGAGAATCCTGCCAAGATTGAATGAAGATATTAACGAAGAATGGATTTCTGACAAAACCCGCTTCTGCTACGACGGACTAAAGGTTCAAAGACTTGACCAAGCCTACATCAAAGAAAATGGCAAACTAAAACCAGTCTCATTGAATGAAGCCTACAAATTCATCGCTCATAATCTAAAAGATCTAAAAGGTGACCAAATCGCCGCTCTATCTGGAAAACTTTCCGCTGTTGAAGAAATAACCGCTCTGAAAATTTTGATGGAAAAACTAGGTTCTGACAACATTGATTGTCGCGCAACTGGCAGTCAAATCGATGCTAATGATCCTGCTTCATACAGCTTCAACACCACAATTTCAGGAATCGACAATGCTGATTCTTGCTTGATCATCGGTGTCAATCCAAGAACTACAGCTCCAATCATCAATGCTCGAATCAGAAAAAGATTTTTGAGTAGAAAACTAAAAATCGCCGCGATTGGCGTTGACGCAGATTTGACCTACAAATATGAAAATCTCGGCAATGAAGTTCAAGCTTTGCAAGATATTTTGGATGGAAAATCTTCCTACAATGAAGTTTTGAAAAAATCTTTCCACCCAATGTTGATCATTGGTGAAGAAATTTTGCGAGGTGCTGATGGGAAAAATATTTTAAATCTAACCAAAAAAATCGCCGAAAAATACAAAATGATCGATGAGAAATGGAATGGTTTCAACCTACTGCACAGCAACGCTTCTCTGACCGGATCCCTTCTTTCTGGGTTTGTTTCAAAAGATCAAAAAATCAATAGCACCTCAATATTAGAAAAAGCCGCCAAATCACAAATAAAAGCAGTTTACTTGCTTGGAGTTGACGATATTGATCTTTCAAAATTGACAGATTGTTTCACCATCTATCAAGGATCTCACGGAGAAAAAGGTGTAGAATTTGCTGACGTGATTTTACCGGGTGCTACATTTACTGAAAAAGAATCAACCTTTGTCAACATCGAATCTAGACCACAACTGACTTCACGTGCTTTATTCCCACCAAAAGATGCTGGGGAAGATTGGAAAATAATCGCCGATCTAGCAAAAATTCTAGGTCAGGATTTGGGACTAGAATCAGTTTATTCATTGAAAGAAATCATGGCAAAAAACAATCAAGCTTTTGAAAATTATGATTCCCCAACAAAGCATGTTTGGCAAAAATCGGGTGATGTTGATTCACCAAATTTATCGGGAAAAATAACAGTCGGGAAAAATGATTTTTTCAATAGCAATATCATTGCCAGACTTTCTAAAACTTTGAGCCAGTGCAAAAAAGAGTTAGCCAAAAACTAATTGCAAAATAAAAAATCATCAGTACTTTACTCGCTTCCTAAATTTTTTAACTAATCCATTCAAATTAGATTATGAGCATCAAAATTCGCCTTTCTAGAGGCGGCAGAAAAAAAGCCCCATTCTACAGCATCGTTGCAACTAACTCTACATCACCTAGAGACAGTAAATTCCTTGAAAAACTAGGAACTTTCAATCC
>JBLHSZ010000039.1:0-9488 GCA_047627095.1 Rickettsiales bacterium | reverse complement strand
TTGACTCGTTTTGGAGCCGATATCCGCATAATTATGCCACCAACCTTGTTAGTAAAAGATTTTGAAAATTGGGCATATAAAAAATGGAGTGTTAAGGTTTATCAAAATATAAAAGATGGAATCAAAGACGCCGATGTGGTTATGATGCTGCGCATTCAGCAAGAAAGAATGTTTGGCTGCTTCATTCCCTCACCTGAAGAATTTTATAAAATTTTTGGTCTGAATCATGAAAATTTAAAATTAGCCAAAAAAGACGTAATCGTTTTACATCCCGGACCAATTAATCGTGATGTTGAAATTTCATCGTCTTTAGCTGATGATGAAAATTTTAGTCTTATTTTAAACCAAGTTGAATCTGGCGTGGCAGTTCGTCAAGCCATATTAGAATTTTTAAACCGATAAATATGTCAATCAAAACAACCAACTATTACGGAACTTACAGCCTTTTCAAAAAAGAGGTTTTGAGGTTCTTAAAAGTATACCACCAAACACTTTTTTCCCCCACAATCAACGCCTTACTTTTATTGGCGATTTTTTCTTTATCGATTGGTGATCGAATTACAAATATTGGGACCGTTCCTTTTAAAGAATTCATGGCAGCAGGTTTGGTGATGATGGTTGCAATGCAGAATTCCTTTGCCAATAGCTCTTCTTCACTAACTATGGGAAAAATTATGGGACATATTATAGATTATTTGATTCCACCAATTGGACCCGGAGGAATTCTCATTGCTTTTGCCTCAGCGGCAGTTCTGAGGGGAATTATTGTCGGAATAATCACCTTCGCGGCAATTTCATTTTTTGTACCCTTATATCCACAACATTTATTTTATGGCATCTTTTATCTAATTTTTGCTTCGTTTTTTTTAGGTTTATTAGGCATTTTATGTGGAATTTTGTCCGATAGTTTTGACCAAATGTCAGCGATTAGTAGTTATTTGATCACTCCCTTGACCTTTCTTTCTGGAACATTCTATTCAACTAAAAATTTGCCAGAGTTTTGGCAAAATGTCGCTAATTTTAATCCATTTTTCTACATGATTGATGGATTTCGCTATGCGATGACTGGTTATCATGATGGAAATATTTTAACTGGATCTATTACAATTTTGCTTTGCAATATTATTTTATCTGCGATTATCTATAATCTTTTGAAGAAAGGTTACCGGATTAAAAGCTAATATTGCTAATCGCCACCATTTAAAAACTCTAAAATGCCACATAAAACAAACCAAATACAAGAGACCATTAACTGGTTGAGACTTATTCGCAGTCAAAATATTGGAAGATCAACTTTTTTTCATTTACTTGACGTTTTTGGGAGCGCTCAAAAGGCGTTAGAAAATATCGGTGAATATTCTCTCAAAGGAGGAAGGTCAAAACCAATCGTTATTTGTTCCCAAAAAGATGCTCAAAAAGAATTAGAATCATTGCACAAAATTGGTGCAAACATTCTGCTTTTCAAAGACTCTGAATATCCCCAACTATTAAAAGAAATACCCGACGCTCCTCCACTAATAACCGTTCGTGGTGATATATCTTTATTGAAACGCAACATTATCGGCATTGTTGGGCCTCGAAATCCATCTTTGAATGGCTGTAAATTTGCTAAAAAAATTGCTGGTGATTTGGGAGAGAGAGGATTGGTTGTCGCATCAGGATTGGCAAGAGGAATTGACACTGCTTCACATTTAGGATCTATAGATTCAGGAACAATTGGCGTCATTGCTGGAGGAATCGACAATATTTATCCGCGAGAAAATGAGAATTTATATGCACAAATTGCTCAAAAAGGTCTGATAATTTCAGAATCTCACTTCGGATCACAGCCGCATGCTGGAAACTTTCCACAAAGAAATCGTATTATTTCTGGTCTTTCGTTGGGAATTGTGGTGGTTGAAGCGACATTAAAATCAGGAACTCTGATCACTGCAAGATGCGCTTTGGAGCAGAATCGTGAGGTTTTTGCCGTTCCTGGATCTCCTTTTGATCCAAGATGTCAGGGTGCGAATCGATTGATCAAACAAGGAGCGGTTTTGATAGAAAACGTTGATGATATCATAAATAATCTCCTACTTCCCGAAGAAGAATCAACCAATATCCAATTGATGGAACCGGATTTAGAAGAAAATTCCAGCTTTGCAACAAAATTGCCCCATGACAGTGATATTGATGAGGTCAGAACATTGATTCTTTCTAAAATTAGCCACAGTCAAACTCCTATTAATGACATTATCAGGGGACTTCAGATCCCCACTCGTCTTGCCAATATTGCTTTATTGCAATTGGAATTGGCAGATAAGATTGAAAATAAAAATGGCAAAATTAGTCTCTTAAACGAATAATCCTAGAAACGGCAGTTAAAACCCAATTTATGTCGTTAGATCGTGGTATAGATAACTTTGAGGAAAAAATTTTAATGCACCACTAGGTGCATGAATCTTTTTCCTTTAAGATAGATATGCTGCGAGATGAAGACATAAATTGGGTTTTAACTGCCGTTTCTAGGATAATAAATAACTTGATAAAAAAGAGCTCATATTTATAATGCCCGATCTTTTTAAATCCCCATTTTCTTTAAAATATTATGAATATTCACGAATACCAAGCTAAAGCGATTTTAAAACAATACGGAATTCCAGTTCCAGAAGGCTATCCTGCATTCAATGTTCCAGAAGCAGTTGAAGCCGCAAAAAAATTACAAGAATCAGGCCACAACATTTTTGTTGTAAAAGCCCAAATCCACGCCGGTGGAAGAGGAAAAGCTGGTGGTGTTAAAGTCACAAAATCAATTGATGAAGCTAAAGAAAAAGCAACTGAAATCTTAGGAAAAACTTTGATCACTCATCAAACTGGACCTGAAGGAAAAGAAGTTAAAAGACTTTATGTTGAGTCTGGATCAAACATCAAAAAAGAATATTACCTATCTGCAGTAATGGATAGAGCTACTAATTCTGTCGTTTTCATGGCATCTACTGAAGGTGGAATGGATATTGAAGAAGTTGCAGCTGAAACTCCTGAAAAAATCATAAGCGTTGTTGTTGACACAGCTTCTGGTGTTCAAGGATTCCACGCTAGAAGATTAGGATTCGCTCTTGGCTTGAAAGGTGATTTACTTAAAAAATTCGTTAAAATCATCTTCGCACTTTACAAAGCATTCGTTGAGACTGACGGTTCACAAATCGAAATCAATCCTTTGGTTGAAACTGCTGAAGGCGACATCATCGCACTAGACGCTAAATATAATTTTGACGATAACGCACTTTACCGTCACCCAGCAATTCGTGAACTTCGTGATCTAGAAGAAGAAGATCCTTTGGAAGTTGCAGCATCAAATTTCGACCTTAACTATGTTAAGATGGAAGGAAAAATCGGTTGTATGGTAAACGGAGCTGGTCTTGCAATGGCTACAATGGATATCATCAAATTTTTCGGATCTTCTCCAGCAAACTTCCTTGACGTTGGGGGTGGGGCTACTAAAGAAAAAGTAACTGAAGCATTCAAAATCATCCTTTCTGATCCAAATGTTGAAGGAATTTTGGTTAACATCTTCGGTGGAATCATGCGTTGCGATATCATCGCTAACGGAATTTTGGAAGCAGCTCGTGAAGTTAATTTATCAGTTCCATTGGTCGTTAGACTTGAAGGAACCAATGTTGATTTAGGAAAAGAAATTCTTGCTAAATCTGACCTTGCAATCATCTCAGCTGATGATTTGGGTGATGCAGCTCGCAAAATTGTTGCAGCAGTTAAATAATTTAATAAATCAAATCTTAGAAAATAATGTCAGTATTAATTAATAGAAACACCAAAGTAATCTGCCAAGGTTTCACTGGTGCACAAGGAACTTTTCACTCAGAGCAAGCAGCAGCTTATGGAACACAAATGGTTGGCGGAGTTACTCCAGGAAAAGGCGGAACGCAGCATTTGAATCTTCCGGTTTTTGACACTGTTTGGGATGCTAAAAAGAAAACTGACGCTAATGCTTCAGTGATCTATGTTCCACCTCCATTTGCAGCTGATGCAATTTTGGAAGCAATTGATGCAGGAATCGAATTGATCATCTGTATCACTGAAGGAATTCCAGTTTTCGATATGGCTAAAGTTAAAAAAGTTTTGGAAGGATCAAAATCAAGATTGATTGGACCTAACTGCCCAGGAATTATCACTCCTGATGAGTGTAAAATTGGTATCATGCCAGGACATATTCATAAAAAAGGTTCAGTTGGAATCGTTTCCAGATCAGGAACCCTAACTTATGAAGCAGTTCACCAAACCACTAAGGCTGGATTTGGACAATCAACTTGTATCGGAATCGGTGGTGACCCAATCAATGGAACTAACTTTATTGATTGTCTTGATATGTTCTTATCTGACGATGAAACTCAGTCAATGATCATGATCGGTGAAATCGGTGGATCCGATGAAGAAGAAGCTGCAGCATTCTTGAAACGCGAGGCTAAAAAAGGTCGTTCAAAACCTTGTGTAGGATTTATTGCAGGAAGAACTGCTCCTCCAGGAAAAAGAATGGGTCATGCAGGAGCTATAATTTCTGGTGGTCAAGGTGGTGCTGAAGACAAAATAGAGGCTATGAAGTCAGCAGGAATTTCTGTTTCTGAAAGCCCAGCTACTCTTGGTGAAGAAATGACTAAATTGTTAAAATAAACCTAAGGAAAACCCTTATATTTTGATAAAAGATGTGTGGGGTGGAATAAATTCCACCCCACACATCTTTTATAAAGACTAATTTTATAAAACTTATGAGAAAATTACTCCTATCAGCATTATTTACAGTTTTATTTTCTTTTTCTTTTGTTCAAAACTCTTCTGCGCTTAATCTTGACAAAATTGTTGGGAAGGTTGCCTCTGATTCAACAAAAGGTCTTAGCAAAAAAATTGAACAGAAACTCGATAAAGTTGTTAAAAAAGCCGAGGGAGAATTGGATCAATATAAATCAAAGCTTGATGGAAAAATAAAAAAATATCAGGACAAAATAGACAATGAAATTGGCAAAGTTGAAGAAATCATTGCTGAAGCTGAAGATTCAATAAATAAAATTCGCCATATAAAAGACAACATTAATCGCTACATAAAAATAGTGAAAATCATAGTTGGTATTTTCTCTTTTGGAATATTACTATTGCTTTTTGTTCTATGGAGAATTTGGAAAAACATTAGTAATTTGAAAAAATTAGCTAAAAACGTTTCTAATTATAAAGATTTTGATGAAAGACTTAAGAAACTTGAAAATCCATCTAAATCCTAATACAAACCACTTAAAAACTTAAATTATGACTGACAGACAAAAAGCTTTAGACGCAGCACTCGCGCAAATAGATAAACAATTCGGAAAAGGATCAGCAATGAAACTTGGTCAAAGACCAATTATTGACGTTGATGTCATTCCATCTGGATCTTTAGCCCTTGATTTGGCTCTTGGGATCGGCGGTTATCCACGCGGAAGAATAGTTGAAATTTATGGACCAGAAAGCTCCGGAAAAACCACCTTGACTCTGCACGCAATTGCTGAAGCTCAAAAAAAAGGTCTTTCTTGTGCATTTATTGACGCTGAGCATGCATTTGATGCAGTTTACGCTAAAAATCTAGGTATTAATACTGATGAAATGATCATTTCTCAACCAGATAATGGGGAGGCTGCTTTAGAAATAACAGACACTTTAGTTCGCTCTGGTGCGGTTGACTTGATCGTCATTGACTCAGTTGCAGCCCTAGTTCCTCAAGTTGAGCTTGAAGGTGGAATGGGTGACAACCAAATGGGTTTGCAAGCAAGATTGATGAGTAAAGCCTTAAGAAAGCTAACTGGCTCAATTTCTAAAACTCAATGTACAGTTATTTTCATCAACCAAATCAGAATGAAAATTGGTGTTATGTTTGGCAGTCCTGAAACTACAACTGGTGGAAATTCACTAAAATTCTATGCTTCAGTGCGTTTGGATATTAGAAGGGGAGCTCAAATCAAAGATAAAGATGAAGTTTTGGGTAATGAAACAAAAGTCAAAGTAGTTAAAAATAAAGTTGCCCCACCTTTCAAAATTGCAGAATTTGAAATCATCTATGGTGAAGGCGTTTCTAGAACTGGTGAAGTAATCAGTCTTGCCACTAACGCTGATATCATTGACAAATCTGGTTCTTGGTATGCTTATAAAGGAACTAAGATTGGACAAGGAAAAGAAAATGTCAAAGAATATTTAAAAAATAATCCTGAAATTGCTGCCCAAATTGAAGAAGAAGTAAGAATTAAACTAGGAATTAAAAAAGAAGCAAAATCAACTAAAGAGTCAAAAAAAGCTCAAGGTTAAAATTATTGCTTATTCTTTAAACAAAATAACTAATAATTAATAACTCATAGTTAATAATTATTTTTTTTGCACCCGTGGCTCAACTGGATAGAGTACCTGACTACGGATCAGGAGGTTAGGGGTTCGAATCCCTTCGGGTGCACCACATATTTTAGTTGTAAGTGATTAGTTGTTAATGGCAAGTCCCATCTTCATTCGAATCACCTTACAATTCACAACTTATTACTAAAATCTATGACTCAAGAATTACCATTAATGAGAAAAGCAACTGCTGTTTGGTTAGTTGAGAAAACCTCCCTAAGCTTCGATCAAATTGCTGAATTTTGCGGCCTTCACCAACTTGAGGTTCAGGCTATTGCTGACGGAGATATTGGCTCTGGAATCATTGGTCAAAACCCAATTAATTGCGGTCAATTGACCAGGGAAGAAATTTCTCGTTGTGAAAAAAATTCAGAATCTATCTTAAAACTGACACAGTCGGCATCTGATATTATCAAATCTTCAACTAAAAAAACTGGGAAATACACCCCGATTGCCAGAAGATCAGATAAGCCAGATGGAATCTTCTACTTGCTCAAATATCATCCAGAAATGACCAATGCAAAGATCAAAAAGTTGATCGGAACTACCGACAAAATGATTGATTCTATTCGTGATAAAAGTCATTGGAATATGAAAAACCTAAAACCTCGCGACATCGTTTTGCTTGGATTGTGTAGTCAGTCGCAATTTAATGATGTGATTTCACAGCTTCCTAAAATAGTTTCAGATCAATTATAAAAAGATAAATATGTCTGTTCAGATTGGAAAAATAGCGCCTTCTTTTAGTGCCATTTGTGATGATGGATCAAATATTGATTTGAGTGAACTTAGAGGAAAAAATGTCGTGTTGTACTTCTACCCAAAAGATGACACTCCTGGTTGTACAATTGAAGCTCAAGATTTTACCAAAAATATTGAAAAATTTGTTGCCTTAAACACCGTAATTCTTGGCGTTTCTAGAGATTCCGTCAAAAGACATTATAATTTTATTCAAAAATACAATTTAGCTTTCAACCTAATCAGCGACGAAGATAGTGAAGTTTGTTCGGTTTATGGAGTATTGAAAGAGAAATCAACCTTTGGAAAAAAATACATCGGTATCGATAGAAGCACTTTTATCATTGATAAAAAAGGCGATGTAGTTGCAGTTTGGAATTCTGTCAAAGTCAACGGACATGTTGATGAAGTTCTAAGTACTCTTCAAAAACTAGAAGGTTAGTAGGAATATTATTTTCTACTTAAACCTGACTTATTCTACGATCTCAATCACCGAAATATTCCTATTCTTGTCATCCTTGATTCCTAAATGAGTTTTTTTCCGATAACTCAAGAATTTATCATCTAGATAAGTATCAATTCCATCATCTTCAATATTCTCTATCCCTTTATTTCTTAGTTTTTCTTTAACATAAGATGGCAAATCGAAAAGAAAATGCAGTTCTTTTGAACTTTCAATAAAGAACTTCTTATTAGCAGAATTACCTTCCAAAAACCTCTCATAAAACCCATTATCAACCTCATATGACTCTTGCCTGATCATTGGACCAATTATCGCCTTAATATTCTCTAGGCTAGCTCCAACCCGTAGCATTTCATCGATTGCATTGCAGATGACGTTTTTGAATGCTCCTTGCCAACCAGCATGAACAGCAGCAATCACCTTATTTTCTTCATCAAAAAGTACAATAGGAGCACAATCAGCAGTAACAATCGCAAGATTAAGGTTCGCAAGATTGCTAATGATTGCGTCGGCGTCGATAGCTTCTTCAGTATTGGAAATTTTTGATTTATCGTCAATCACGAAAACTTTTGATCCGTGAATTTGATTGACCAAAACAACTGGTGATGTGATATTGAAATTTTGACCTTTAAGATTCTCCGTGATTAAAGCATGATCAATCTCATTTTTGTTTATGGCGCATTCTGTGCCAAAGAAATGATATTTGATCACATCATTTCTGATTGATTAGTATTATTCACTACCTGTTGAACGGCTTTTGATAATCTTTTTGTAGTTGCTCTAGGAGTAATTTCTTTGCGAGACAAATCCTTAATCATTTGACGCAAATTATCGAGATCTACATGGGTAGATCTTTCATGTATTTTTTCTGAATGAGTAGCACTATTTCTAAGAAGAATTTCTGCCATTTCTATGTGAGATTTGGCTTGATCAATAGTTTTACAACCTTCTTTTTGGTGAATAGCAAGATAAAGAGGTGTCTCACCAAATCCATTAACCATATTTACGTCAGCGCCCAATGTTATTAATTTAGCAGCTACGTCAATCATACCATGATCCACAGCATGATGAAGCAAACTTGTTTCTTCTGCTAATTTGTTAATATTGCGACAGACATGTTTTTTTATTTCAGAAGTATCTAATAATAGATTTATTAATTCCTTGGCCGACTCTGGTCGAAGTGATTCTTTTATCCCATTATTACTTTCATAAATATCAAATGCATTGAACAAAGCATCAATTGCAGAAGAGCCTTTCTTTTTTGACAAGTGAGGTATTAACAATGAAGCATCTTTGATTCCATCTATCCAGTTGCTAACCAAGATTTTAATCTCTTCTTCGGATTGAGAGGAAGAATAAGCATCTACACTTTTATTGCTTACGCTGGGATCTTTGGGGGCAACAAGTCCAGAGAAAAGTCTAGCTACAGACGAACGTTTCATATTAATTATTAATTAAGTTTATTAAACATTGAACCTAAAATGAAAAACATCACCGTCAGCAGTGACATAATCCTTTCCTTCAAGCCTTAATTTTCCGGCACTTTTACAACCTTCTTCACCATTATTTTTAATGTAGTCTTCATAACTAATGGTTTCGGCGCGGATGAATCCTTTTTCAAAATCAGTATGAATCACTCCTGCAGCTTGTGGTGCGGAAGATCCTTTTTGTAACTGCCAACCATGGCATTCTTTGGGGCCAACGGTGAAAAATGTGATCATGTTCAACAACCCATATCCGGCTTTGATTATTTGAGAAAGTCCAGTTTCTACAAGACCAACCGCTTCTAAGAATTCTTTTTTCTCTTCTTCACTGGACAAATTGGCGATTTCGGATTCAACTTGAGCAGAAATTCTCAGAACTGGGAATCCATTTTCTTGACACA
>JBLHSZ010000038.1:0-9580 GCA_047627095.1 Rickettsiales bacterium | reverse complement strand
TAATGTCATAAACGATATCTTCTTTTAAGCCATATCTATAGTAAATACTGACTTTATAAAAATAAAATCCATCTACTTCTGTAGCTTCAGTGCCAATTTTCTCAGCAAAAACACCTGGCGCAATGAAGAAATTATTTATATTAAAAACATATTTATAATTTCATCCGAACCCAATTGCAGAATTGTCAAAATCTTGAAATTTTGCAGCACCAATTTTATAGTTATTCTCAGATTTATCTTTTAGTAGATCCAATCCAACATAATTTCCTTCGATTTTTGCGAAAGCAACAGAGGCAGAAGATAATAATTTTTTATTTAATATATGATTTTAATTTTATTAAAAATAACAATTATCTAAATAAATATAACTCTTTATCCAGATTCGCTATAAAAGTAACTATTAAATAATAAAATCAAGTTTTTTGCGACTTTTTTATAATACAACATAAACCACCAACAAAAATCATTAAACAACCCAGCCAGATGAAAGACATGAAGGGTTTGTGATAAATTCTAATTGCATATTTTTCAACAACACTTTCTGTATCATCTTTTCCACCCATAACGAGATATAAATCAGAGAATATAAAGCTCTTAATATCGGCTTCAGTCGTGGTTTGATCATTTTCTGGATAATATCTTGATTCAGGATTCAAAATAGCGACCTGCTTGCTATTTTTATTGATAACAAAATTTCCTTGCCTTGCCACATAGTTTTTTCCTGCCACATAATCAACATTTTGAAATGTTATTTCATAGCCAGAAATAGTGGTTTTATCGCCAAATTTCATATTTAACTCTTTGGTTTTAGAAAACATTGCAGTCCCAGCGATTGCAAAAATTATCATAAACATGCCAATATGAGCTAAAAGCATTGCCTTGCTTGAGAATTTGTTCAAACGAACTGAAGGTACTAAAATCATCAAACAGAGTAAAACAACTGCTATTGGTGTGAATAATTTATTATAATATGAAGGTCCAATTGAAATTGATGTGTCAAACAACAATTGCAAAATAAGTGGGTATAAAGTTCCCAGAGCGACGATAAACAAAGCTAAGCACATCAGAAAATTATTGACCAAGACCATTCCATTTTTTGAGGATAGTTTAAAATTATTTGATTTTGATTGAATTTTTAGTGATTGAAAAAAGAAGATTAAGAACCCTGCCCCGCCGAATATTAGCAGCAATATGATGATAAAAATTCCCCTAGTTGGATCATTTGCGAAAGAATGGACTGAGGTGATTATCCCTGATCTGACCAAGAATATTCCCAAAAGACAAAAAACAAAAGTTAGAATTGCTAAAAAGCAACTCCAGATTTTGAAATTATTATTCTTAGCTAACATAGTGATTGAATGAACTAAAGCAGTTGAGCAAAGCCATGGCATCAGTGAGACATTTTCTACAGGATCCCAAAACCAAAAACCACCCCAGCCAAGTTCACGATATGCCCACCAAGAACCAAGTCCGATTCCCAAAGTTAGGAAACTCCACGAGAACATTAGCCATGGTTTGAGCTTATAGGCGAATTCACGACCAACTTTTTCACATATAAGAGCGGAGATAGAGATTGAGAAGATCAATGCGAAACCAATATAGCCGATATAAAGCATTGGCGGATGCATAGCAAGACCAATATCTTGCAAAATTGGGTTGAGACCTAATCCTTCTGATGGAGCTGGAAATATTTTTAAAAATGGATTAGATGAAAAAACAATAAAGCATGAGAATCCAAAAATTATGGCCGATTGAATGGCTAGAGTGATGATTTTTTGTCTATCTTCAATTTTGCTTAGATATGCAAAAGCGGCTGAATAGAAATTTAAAATACACAGCAGAAGCAACATTGATCCTTCGTGATTTCCCCAAGTTCCAGAAATTTTGTATATCAGAGGTTTTAGACTATGGGAATTTTGATAGACATTCAGAACTGAAAAATCAGAAATGACATAGAGTAAGATCAAAAAAAGAAAAGATATGCCACAAAGAACAAAGGTAGCCAGACTTAGGGTTTTGATGATTTTTATATCGATAGATAGATTGTTTTTTCTTTGGATGAAAAAACTAAAAATTGGCTGAAAGAAAGATAAAGACAGAACCAGCAAAAGAGCAGTAAAACCAATGTTGGCGATCATATTTTAATTTTAAAATTAAGAAAAGTGCAAAAACTATGTATGGCTCACGCCTATGGCGTATTTAATCATTACCACCCCTATTCCCAACTTTATAATCCCAGCCCTCGCGAGGATGTCAAAGTTGGGAATAGGGGTGGTAATTAAAATCGTTCTGCCATCGAATTAATGAAATTTAACAAAAATTAAGTAAATATTGCTAGATGCAAGAGTTTGTAATTAATGAGAAATTATACTTTGTTTGAAATGAAATTTTTAATTTCTTCAAGGTTATTTTCTAAAATTGTCATTTCTTCTTTTTTAGACATTAAGTCAGACAAGAATTCTGGCAATTCTGGAGATTTTAATCCTGATTTTTCAATTGCTTCGGGGAACTTTGCTGGATGAGCAGTTGCTAAAGTTATAATTGGTTCACCAGTATATTGCGCAGTTTTTGCATATTTTCTTCCTGCGCCAATACCGATGATGCTGTGTGGATCAATAGTTTCACCCGTTTCCTTATGAAGTTCCCTGATCAATGAGCAAGTCGTCTCATCATCAAGACAATAAGCGTCAAAATCTTTTCTGATACTTTCCAAAATATGTGGCTCAGCCTGCAATTTTCCTTCAAGTTCAAACATTTTCATTAAACTTGCTAGCTCTTTGGGTTTTCCGTCATTTCTATAAAAATCAAATAACAATCTTTCGAAATTACTAGAGACTTGAATATTCATGCTTGGAGAAAGGGTTTCTAACAAAGCTTTTCGGCTATAATCGTTATTTTTGATGAAACGAGTCAAAATGTCGTTGCTATTAGTGGCAACTACTAGTTTTTTGATTGGAAGACCCATTTTTTTGGCCAAAAACCCAGCATAGATATCGCCAAAATTTCCCGTAGGAACACTGAAAGAAACTGGACTATTTTCACTGCCGCCAAGTCTGATTCCAGCATAGAAATAATAAACAATTTGCGACATGATTCGTGCCCAATTGATGGAATTGACTGCAACTATTTTTTTACCTTTCAAAAAATCTTCTCCAGAAGATTGCAGCATGAACATTTTTTTAACAAAAGCCTGACAATCATCAAAGTTTCCTTTAACAGCAATATTGTTGACGTTTTTGTCAAGAATTGTGGTCATCTGCTTTCTTTGAACGTCAGATACGCGATTGTGAGGGTGAAGAATGAATATTTCTGCATTTTCAGAATCTTTGCAGCCCATTATTGCCGCAGAACCAGTATCTCCACTTGTGGCACCAACAATAACAACTTTTTGGCCAGATTTTTTTAAGAAATAATCCAGCAAATTGCCCAGCATTTGCAAAGCAAAATCTTTGAAAGCTAGAGTTGGACCATGAAATAATTCAAGCAAATATTCGTTATGGCTGATTTGTTTGATCGGAGCGATCGCTTTGTGAGAGAAGGTATCGTATGATTTTTCAATGATTTTTTTCAGCTCGTCATTGGGGATTTCTCCACCAATAAAAGGGTGAATGATTTTATATGCTAATTCTTTGTAGTTTAGTTTAGCCATTTCCTTGATTTCGGCAGGAGAAAATTTTGGTAAAAATTCTGGAACATAAAGACCGCCGTCTGGGGCTAATCCTTGTAATAAAATTTCTTCAAAACCAAGAGGTTTGCCATTTTGTCTAGTGCTAACGTATTTCATGTGTTTTTTACTGATTGAATTATGACAATTGCCATAATTTGATTTAAATAATTTGATTTTAGGGGGCTTCTTATTTAGGATGCCACGCACTAACGAGGCGAAAAATAACCAATTTATTCAGTTAAGTCAAAATAAAAATGAACCAACCAACAACAAAACCAGATCATTTATATCGTAGCGGAGTTGGTATTGTGGCCATAAACTGTGAAAAAAAAATATTTGTTGGCAAAAGAATCGATAATCATTCTGACGCTTGGCAAATGCCACAAGGCGGAATTGACGCTGGAGAAGATGAAGATGTAGCAATGTTTCGTGAGCTAGCAGAAGAAACAAGCATAAAAGATGTTAGAATCATCGCGAAAAGTGCTGGATATTTTTATTACAACCTGCCCTATAAATTACAAAAAAAATTTTGGGGAGGAAAATTCCTTGGTCAAAAACAAAGATGGTATTTAGTAGAGTTTTTTGGAGATGATGAAGCAATCAACATCACAACAGAAGAGCCGGAATTTTCTGCTTGGAAATGGGTTTCAAAAGATGAGCTAGATCAGGTTATTGTTTCTTTCAAAAAAGATCTCTATAAGCAAATAGTTGATGAATTTAAAGACTTTTTATAATGGAAGTTAATTTTTACCAAGTCGACGATATTGCATATAGATCAATCGCACCTGTGTTAATCAAAATTATAGATGATGATAAAAAAGCGCTAATATTTTGCCAAAATGAAGCGCAAAAAGTCGAAATAGATAATGGTTTATGGAGTTTTAGCAAAACCAAATTCATCCCTCACGCAACTATTTCTGACAAATTAGATCATTCTATCCAGCCAATATTTATCACTGAACTTCCAGAAAACCCCAATAAAGCCAATTATCTGATAATGCTTGGTGAAACAACAGATGAAATGCTCAGTCAATTTGAGAAAATATTTTATTTCTTTGGTAGCGGAAATTTGCAGGATGCGAGGAGATTGTGGAAAAAATATAAAAGCCAATCCGCTAGCCTTAATTTTTATAAAAAGAATGAAGGAAAATGGAAAAAAATTGATTTATAGAGTTTGAGTTTCATCTATAGGTTCAATTTCCAAAACCTCTGTCTTTTCATCAACACATTCAATTGCAGTAATATCATATATGGGGTGTTCTAAACCCGAAATTGAAGGGCTTGAAGAAAATATCCAACCATAGAAGACTATCTGCCTTATACCTTCCTTATCTTCCTCTTCAATTTTAAGTAAAATTTTGTTTTCTGGTCTTTTGCCAGGAGGAGATCCCCAACATTTTTTGATCTCGATGCTCAATTTCCCAAACATCTGCTCTTCTCCGACAGCAATTTCTAATTTAGATGTTTTGGCGATAATTTTGTCCAATCCACGCAGAATTGCTACTTTCTTGAAGTCATTTTGATCGATTTGATCGATTATGATTTTTTTTGCTTTTTCAATGACAGCTTCTTTTTGTTCGTCCTTTTCTTCTGATTTAGAAAAAAAATCAAACGCAAAAACTTGATTAAAGCTAGGGATGAATAGGCAAAAAAAGATTAAAATTAAGTTTATTCTCATATTAATCTTTTTTAGAACCAAATATGAATTTTCCCAATAACTCTTCTAAATTTACTCCTGATTGAGTATATTGAATTTTTCCACCATCCTCAATCATTTCTTCTTCGGCACCAATCTCTATCCCGACATATTTTCCACCAAGCAATCCTGAGCTCAGGATTTTTGCTGATGAGTCTGATGGTATTTTTATATCCTGATTGATATCTAATGTCAAAATCGCCCTATAAGTGATTGGGTCTATTTGAGCATCTGCAATTGATCCAATTTTGACTCCAGAAACTTTAACATCACTTCCAGTACTAACTCCATCAATGTTGCTAAATACTGCTGATATTTCATAGGTTGAAGAAGCGGATATTCCTGATTTATTGAAAGAGAAGAATGAAAAACCTATTGCGAAAGCAAGGACAAAGGTTCCAACAATTACTTCAAATAGATTATTTTTCATATTTTATATATTTACTTTGGTTGCCAAGATTGATAATCCGAACTTACTTTTAATCTTTCTTTGTTAGTTTTTTTGCTTCCAGCAGGAAAGTGAGCAAATTTTGTTCCAGTAAGATTAGGAAGATGAATTTTTTGCCAATGATGTTTATGAAGATTGTTCGGCAAATCGTCACTAGTATAGTGCAACCATCCGTGCCAACCAGCAGGAACCTTGCTTGGTTCTGCCATTCCACGATAGATTACGCATCTTTTTTTACGATTATTTGTAGGTTTTTTTGCCTCGTAATATTTATTGTCAAACTCATCAACACCAACTTGGTTGTAGTTCATTTTTATGGCAATTTTGCTAATCAAATCCATGTTGTATCGGGAAATTTTATTTTCAAAGACCGGCAGAATAGAAGGTTTTTTTAAAAAAAAAAGAATTTTGTAAAAATATGATTTTTGTGATTCTTAATTTTCTGAATAATGAACTTTTGCATAAAAAAATATTTGTATTTGGTTAGATTGAAAAGAAAGATTTCTTTATTTTAATTATTCTGCGCCTATTAAACAAAAGGTCGGATTTGTGAAATATGAATAATTTGACGGGTTGTTATTTTTCAGTCGTGTTATAGAAGATTTTGGTGGTGATATTTGTGTTAAATCAAATATTGGCGAAGGATCGGAGTTTTGTTTGAAGTTTGAGTAAATGTCGGGTCTGTAAAGGTCAATTCTGTCACCGAATTAGTGAACTTTTACAAGGATGTCAAAGTAGGGGATAGGGAAGTTTTTAGAATATAACTCATGATTTGAGTTTGTTTTAGATCCTTCATGGATCCTCGCCTTCGCGATTATATTGGTTGTAAAATATTTTTTTGTTGTAAAAATAAACACCTTAATCTGGTCATAATATATCTTCAAAACATAACTGTGCTGTTAAGACGTTTAATTGTTAAAAATAATTTTTTTGTTATCTTTCTTTTCCTCTTTTTTTATTGTGATAATTCTTTTGCAGTTCAGATGAGTCAGAGGCTGTGGGGTGGTCTGACTAAAGATGATGTTTCTAATTTGAAGAAGCTTTCTAAATCAATTAAGAAAAATGATTATCGTGAATCTCTTCTCATTTCTAAAAAAATGAGAGGAAATTCTGCTTTTGCGGATGCCGCTTTTAAAATTTCCCTGTGGAAGAAATATAGTCAGATTGACAAGAACAATGTTTCTCCTAAGAAAATTGAATTTAGTGATATTTCTAGGTTTGTTAGTGATAATCGGTTTTTTCCGAATCTTTCTGAGCTTCGTAAAAATGTTGAGAAAGTTGCTATTGCCAACAAAATTCCCTACTCAATTTCTAAAAAATACTTCAAAAAACTTCCAGCAACTAATTTTGAATCAAAGATTTATCTGCTTGGTTCACAAATAAATCACGCCTCAAAACAGAAAAACAATCCAGGAATTTCACAAGATAAGATCGAGAAAGAAATTCAAGATATGGAATCTGATATCTGGATTAATGAGAATTTTTCTGAGAAAGAAGAGTCAGAATTTTTAACCAAATATTCAAATCAATTAACCCAAGAAAATCACATTTCTAGAGTCAATCGATTATTGTGGGATAATAAAAACTCTGATGCTAGGAGGATTTTCTATCTAATTGATGAGGATAATCAAAAATTGTTTAAAGCTATTATTGCGATTGCTAAAAATCCTAAATATATCAATAGAATAATCACCAATATTCCCAGAAGACTAAGATCTAACGAGCTTTTAGCCTATACGGCCACCATGTGGAAGAAGGAGAGTATCAAGAATAATGATGTTGATGATATGGTTGATATTCTCTTGAAAATCCCGGCGAATGTTTCACGACCGGAAAAATGGTGGCCTTTGCGCAAATTATATGGTCGTGAATTGCTTAAGAGCAAAGATTATAAAGATGCTTATAAGATAATTTCTAATCATGGCTTAAAATCAGGATCTGCTTTTGCAGATGCGCAATGGACTATGGGTTGGGTTGCTTTGAGATTTTTGAAGAAACCTGAGCTTGCTTATCAGCATTTTCATAAGCTCTATCTTAATGTCAGATATCCAATCAGCGTTTCTCGTGCTGCTTATTGGCTAGGAATGTCATCAGTGGCCATGGAAAATGAAGAAAAAGCTATTGAATGGTATAGAACCGCCGCTAAATATCCGATTTATTTTTATGGACAACTCGCCATTCATAAACATCGGGTTTTGGATAGTATCGACGCTCAAAATGATATAATTCTTCCTAAAGATCCTCCAATATCAAAAAGCGATATCAAATATCTTGCCGAACAAGATGAGTTGAAAATTGCATATCTGATGGCGTTGATGGGCAATATCTCTCATGCCACACAAATATTCGAATATGCAGTTGCAAACGCCCAAACAGAAGGGCAAATAGTGGCTATTATGAAAGTTTCCAATGAAATAAAAAACCCAGAGATGGCGCTTAAGGTTTCTAAGGCTGCTGCGAAGAAAAATGTTTTTCTGATTAAAGATAAATTCCAGATCATTGATGGTATGCAAAAAGATCCACACTCACCTTTGGTTCATGCTATCATTAAACAAGAAAGTGGGTTTGCTCCTTCGGCTTTAAGCCGTGTTGGGGCGGTTGGTTTTATGCAATTGATGCCAGGTACTGCAAAAATCGTCAGCAATAAAATTGGGAAAAAATATAGTAGAAGAAAATTAGCTAGAAATATGAAATATAATATTGCCTTAGGATCGTTTTATATCAAATCTTTGATTGAAGATTTTGAAGGGTCTGAACTTTTGGCGATTGCATCTTATAATGCGGGTCCGTCAAATGCCAGAAGATGGGTTAAGGAATTTTATGATCCAAGAAAAACCAGGGATATTGATAAGGTGGTTGATTGGATAGAATTGATAACCTATTCTGAGACTAGAAATTATGTGCAAAGAATTATGGAGAATTTGATAGTTTATAAATATCTAATGTCCCGAACTGAATATGATGAGTTGAAATAGCATGTTGCGACATGATTAGCGAACTTCTAACTGAAAAACCAGAATAAAATAAATTTATGAAATTGATCAAAATATTTTCCGTTCTAGTCCTTTTGTCACTATCATCTTGCTCTTATTTTCAACATCAAAAACATGATAAAAAAAGCGATGTTGTTTTGGAAGAAAAACCGATAATTCAAGAAGAAAAAAAATATATTGAAGGAACTGACGATATTCCTTTATTTGCTAGTTTGAAACTCATAGAAGATGACAGTAGTAGCTTTGACACTATGGTTGGAACAATAATTATTTCAAAATATTCCAGTGAATCTAAGGCGGAATTGATCAAAAAATTTTATTTGGAAGCTTTGCCTCAATTAGGATGGAAACTTTCTGATAACACATCAACTATTGTTTCTTTTACAAGAGAAAGTGATAAGCTAGAAATTAGATTTAGTAGTTCGAGTGCACCTCAAGAAACCTATGTGAGATTCTTCATCTCATCAATTTTATAATAAATCATAATGTCTGAATCACTTTTTCTAAAAGTAGACAGTAACGGAATTGCTACACTATCTTTTGATCTAAAAGATGAAAAGGTTAATAAGCTTAGGACTGATGTTTTGTTGGAATTAGAAGAAACTCTGGATCAGATCAAGGACAATAAAAACATTCATTTATTGCTTATCAAGAGTGAGAAAAAAGATATTTTTATTGCCGGAGCTGACATAAACGAAATCAAGGATATCAAAAACCCTTCTGACGCTCACAAAAAAGTTCTTCAAGGACAAGAAATTCTTAGCAAAATATCTAAT
>JBLHSZ010000037.1:0-9692 GCA_047627095.1 Rickettsiales bacterium | reverse complement strand
CATGATCACTAACTTTAATCACTCCATTTCGAAGCCAATAAACCTTATTGGAAATATTTTCTAAAAATTTACGATCATGACTAATCACCAAAAGCGATCCTGCGTAATTTCGCAAATATCCTTCAAGCCACTCAATCACCGTCAAATCCAAGTGGTTAGTCGGCTCATCCAAAAGCAAAACATCTGGCTCCAAAATCAACGCTCTGGCAAGTCTGACTCGACGAGCCTGTCCACCAGAAAGAGTCTCAAGAAAAGCATTCACATCAATTTGCAAATTCTGACAAACAATATCCACCAAATATGTTTTATGCTCATTGCCTTCCAACTCTTCCAATAAATATTCCAGAACAGTAATTCCACTAGGCATTTCTTCTGATTGCGACAAATATCCAATCACACATCCAGACTGCACCCATCTTTCACCAACATCCAAATCAATCGTCCCAAAAATCGCATTAATCAAAGTGGTCTTCCCTGCCCCATTTTTTCCAACCAAGCAAACTCGATCGCGAGGAAATAGGTTAAGATTTAGATCTTCAAAAAGAATTTTTTTGGCAAAAGAGATGCTTGCACTTCGGATGGAGAGTAGTGGTGGGTTTGACATTTAAATATTAAATAATTTTATAAAGATTTATAAGCGATTTCCCAATAAAAATCCTTTTATTTTATTAGATGCTTCAGGAACCGAAATTATAGTATTTGGTTGTCCTTCGACGATATGGTCTCCCGAAAATAGCCTATTTGAAATCAACTTAATATTTTTTTTCCAATCATTAAAAGACGTAATAAGAAAATTACCATTTTCTGGATTTTGCAACAAATCCATTGCTGTTCTTCCATAATTATCTTCCACTAAAAAATCCACAGCATTGGTTAAAACTATTGAATTCAATAACTCAACCCTTTCATTGGAGGCTGCATAGTGAAGAGATGTTCCACCTGAATTATCTTTTGCATTAATATCAACTCCATCATTAAATAAAATTTGAATAGAATTCTCATTTCTAGATCTATGAGAAATTTGATGAATCATAGTTCCACCTTGTTCATTTAGAAAATTCACATCTGAGCCATTATCAACAAGAATACGGATAATTTTAGAAACATCTACATTTTTACTACACAACTCCTGAAGCAATGATTTATGCTCGGAATAAAAAACAAAACAACCTTGATCATCAGCGATATCAAATTTTTTCTTATCATGTATCTCTTCTTTTGGCAATATTTCTTCAAAAAAAGATTCTACAGCAGACAACTATTTTTCTCCTAAAATCGACATATTCATAGAAACTAAAAAATGCAAAGCATATCTTTTGGCACCAAACTCTGTTTTATCACCTGAATTTGGCTTGTAGGCTGTGTAACATAATTTAGAAATTATTTTATCTTTTCTTATTTTTGCCTTTTGTCTTTCTTTTAGAGTTTGCGATTCATCTTCAAATATTTTAATTTGTTTAATAGCTCGATTAACCAAAATTAAAATATCCTGCTCTTTTAATATATTTAGTCCTGTAAAAATATTTTTAATAGTCCCAAAAAAACCAGAATTATTTTTATTCATAAGTTCCATTAACTATCATTATCATTAAGTCTTCAATCTAATTGAGAAATTATTTTGACAATTCGACCGAACGTTGGCTTGCGGCGTTCATGGCGTCAAAAACAATATTTTTCAATTGATCATCTTTTTGTAAAACATCCAAAGCCGCTTGCGTTGTTCCGCCTTTGCTGGCAACTGATTTTTTCAAATCTTCTAAATTTAGATCTGATTCCAAAGCCATTTTAGCACTGCCATAGATTGCTTGTTTAGCTAGTTTTTCTGCTGATTCTTGATCAAGACCAAGCTTGATTCCAGCTTCAACCATAGAGCTGAGAAATAAGAATAAATAAGCCGGAGAACTACCAGAAATTGCCGTCACTGGATTCATTAAATCTTCATTGATCAAGGCAACATTCTTGCCAACACCATTCAAAAATGGGGCCAAAGATTCAATTTCAGATTTCTTGATATTTTGATTAAAGAAATATCCAAAAGATCCTTCTCCAACAAAGGTTGGAAGATTGGGCATTATTCTCAAAATCTTTGCATCTTCTCCTAAAATTCCTGTAAAAAATTCGGTTTTCTTTCCAGCTAAAATTGATGTAAAAATAGTTTCTGAATCAACCATTTTTTGATTGAAATTGCGAGTCACAAAATCACTGATGATTTCACTAGCTACTTGTGGCTTAAATCCAAAAACCACAATATCAGCGACATAATCTTTTGGAAGTTCCGCGTAAGAGGAAATATATTTGATACCAACAATTAGATTATTTTTGCTGGGTTTTAGAATGGTAAAATTTTGATATTCAAAACCATGTTTGAGTAATCCACCAATTATTGCCGATCCCATTTTTCCGCAACCGATGAAGAGGATTTTTTGATTATTTTCTGTCATTTTGAAAGTGGATTTTAAAATTTGCTTTTTTGATAAAAAAGAAATTTGATAAAAAAGAAAGTTTGTGTGCATGTCCACCATTTTCCATTTTGCCATCCTCGCGCAGGCGAGGATGGCAAAATGGGGAGTAAGATGCTAATAAATGAAATTCTGTCGTCGAATCAAGAAACCTTCACAATCCCATATCAAATATGAGTAATTTCTTTGTGTAGAAACGCAATAGAGTCGAAATTATGCTTTACGATCAGCGATCATTTGTTTTATTGAACCGATTGCTTTTGCTGGATTCAATCCTTTTGGACAAGTGCTGGTACAATTCATGATTGTGTGGCAACGATAAAGCTTGAATGGATCTTCAAGAGCGTCAAGTCTTGCGTCAGTTGCTTCATCACGAGAATCAGCAATAAAGCGATAAGCTTGAAGCAAGGTTGCAGGGCCTAAATATTTATCACCATTCCACCAATAGCTTGGGCAAGATGTAGAACAAGAAGCGCATAAAATACACTCATAAAGACCATCTAATTTTTCACGATCTTCAGGAGATTGCAATCTCTCTTTTCCAGAAGTTGGAGTCTCAGCTTGAAGCCAAGGTTTGACTGAGGCATATTGCTCATAAAAGTGCGTCAAATCTGAAACCAAATCTTTGATAACAGGCATGTGCGGCAAAGGATAAATCTTTATCACGCTTGAACATTCTGAAATTGATTTTGTGCAAGCAAGAGTGTTGGTTCCATCGACATTCATGGCGCAAGAACCGCATATTCCTTCACGGCAAGAACGTCGGAAAGTCAGTGAACTATCTTGATCACCTTTAATTTTGATCAAAATATCAAGAACCATCGGTCCACATTTATCTAGATCAACTTCAAAACTGTCAATATGAGGATTTTTTTGATCTTTATCTTCAGGATCATAGCGATAAATATCAACTCTTTTGATATTTATTGCTCCAGCTTCAGCCTTGAAGGTTTTGCCAGATTTTTTGTCGATTTTAGAATTTTTTGGAAGTGAGAACTGAACCATAGTAATTAGTTATTAGTTATGAATTATGAGTTATGAATTAGATAATAATTTATCATTCATAACTCATCATTAATTAGTAGACCCTCTTCTTAGGGGGAAAGGATTGAACCTCGTTGGTGAGTGGTTTTAAAATCACTTCACGATAATCGATTTTGGTTTCTCCGGCTTTATCGGCCCAAACGATTGAATGTTTCATCCAATTGACATCATCACGATCTTGATAATCATCACGAGCATGAGCGCCACGACTTTCTTTGCGGTTTAGAGCGCAATTAATTGTCACAACTGCTTGAGATCTAAGATTGTCAAGCTCCAAAGCTTCAATCAAATCACTGTTCCAAACCACCCCACGATCAGAAATTCCGATATCATCGAAAGATTGATAAATTTCGAGCATCTTGTTTTTTCCATCAGCCAAAACATCTTCCGTTCTGAAAACTGCAGCGTGTTTTTGCATGGTTTTTTGCATTTCAAGTCTGATTTTGGCAGTAGCAGATTTTCCACTAGAATTTCTAATTTTATCCAATCTTTGAATCGCCTCAATACCAGCATCGTCAGCCAATTCTTCATGTGCAGAATTTGGCTCAATTATTTTTCCAGCCTGAATTGCTGCCGCTCTTCCGAACACAACCAAATCAAGAAGTGAGTTTGAACCCAAACGATTAGCACCGTGAACCGAAACACAAGCCGCTTCGCCAATTGCCATCAAACCCTTAACAATCTCCATCTTACCATTTTTCAAATCAAGAACTTCGCCTTTGACGTTGGTTGGAATCCCACCCATATTGTAATGAACAGTTGGAATAACTGGAATTGGTTGTTTATTAACATCAACATTGGCAAAAATCTTAGCACTTTCAGAAATTCCCGGAAGTTTTGATGCTAAAGTTTTTGGATCAAGATGATCAAGATGCAAGAAAATATGATCTTTATTTTCCCCAACACCACGTCCAGCATTGATTTCCATAGTCATTGCACGAGATACAACGTCACGTGAAGCCAAATCTTTGGCACTCGGCGCATATCTTTCCATAAATCTTTCACCCTCACTATTGACCAAATATCCACCCTCACCTCGAGCTCCTTCTGTGATCAAACAACCAGAACCATAGATTCCTGTTGGATGAAATTGAACAAATTCCATGTCTTGCAAAGGAAGACCAGCACGAAGAACCATTGCATTGCCATCACCGGTGCAAGTGTGAGCAGAAGTAGCTGAAAAATAAGCTCTTCCGTATCCACCCGTTGCAATAACAACAGTTTTAGATTTGAATCTGTGAATATTTCCGTCAACCATTGACAAAGCAATAACACCACGACACTCACCGTCAACCATAATCAAATCAAGAACGAAATATTCGATGAAGAATTGCGCGTTATGTTTTAGTGATTGTTGATAAAGTGTATGAAGAATTGCATGTCCAGTTCTGTCAGCTGCTGCGCAAGTTCTTTGTGCTGCTCCACCTTCACCATATTCTTTGGTCATTCCACCAAATGGACGTTGATAGATTTTGCCTTCCTTAGTTCTAGAAAAAGGAACTCCATAATGCTCAAGCTCAATAATTGCTTCTGGCGCTTCTTTACACATATATTCAATCGCATCTTGATCACCTAACCAATCAGAGCCTTTGACGGTGTCATACATATGCCATCTCCAGTCATCTTCACCCATATTTCCTAGTGCTGCAGAAATTCCGCCTTGCGCCGCAACGGTGTGTGAACGAGTTGGAAAAACTTTAGAGATACAAGCGGTATTCAATCCTTTTTCAGCCATTCCGAATGTTGCTCGAAGACCAGCTCCGCCGGCACCAACAACAACAACATCAAATTCATGATCAATAATTTCGTAATTTGCGATTTTCTTTTCAGTCATTTTAAATTTATTTTAGTTTGAATTTACGCTACCAAATGCAATTTTAGAATAGCCACAGTCACTGCAGCTCCAGTCACAATCGAAGTGAAGTTAATCAACATGATGTAGAAATGTTTTTTAATTTTATTAGAAACATAATCCTCAATAACCTCTTTCATTCCCAAGCTGCCATGATAAAGGGATGCGGCTACAAACAAAATTCCCATAAAGGCATTAAGTGGGTAGGCGAAAAAAATTGGCATGAAATTGATTGGATCAGAAACTATTTGCATAACTGATAGAACCAACCAAATAACCAAAGGGATCAAAGCGATGGCAGAAATTCTTTGCATTAACCAAGAATGCGAACCGGTTTTAGTAGAAGGAGAAATTTTCATGTTGTTGTGATTTTTGTTGTAATTTTATTAAACGATGAATAGGACATAATAGATGCTAGCAATAGTCAAAAAGACTGAAGCCAATAAAACCAAAATACCATTACGGTTGGCAGTTTTCTTGTCGAATCCTTTGCCAATATCCCAGAACAAGTGACGAACACCATTGCAAAGGTGATAATAAAGAGCCAAAGACCAAGCAGATGCAACTGCAAAGAAAACATATTTCCAAGGACAAGCGCAAGAAGCATCGTCAGATATTTCACCGTCGATCATTATGTCTACTTGATATGTGTAATGAACAATCATCCAACAAATCACGACCACGCCAAGATATAAAAATATTCCAGTCAAACGATGAAGAATGGATGTTAGGGATCCGATTTGAGGTTTATAAATTTGAATATGTGGAGAAAGAGGACGTTCTTTAGATAAATTTTTTGAATTCATTTTGATTTAATATATTTTTCGCGTTTTCATAATCGCAGGTGCTAATAAGTCATTTAAAATAGATGAATAATCTATTTATTACAAGAATTTATCTGAAACTTTATCCAATTTTATCATTTTTCTCATCTTCAAACAAAATTCGATTTGCCGCACCTTCTAGATCTTCGTATTGTTTGTTTTTTAGTGACCACATAAATGCGGCCAAACCAACAGAACCTAGAACCAGAGCAATAGGAATTAAATAAATCAATACATTCATTATCTTTTAAGAAATTAAAAATTTACAATCAAAAACACAAAAAACTAAAAAAACTTATGAAAATATTTCTTTCAATCATCTTATTTCTTTTCTGCTTAAATTCAAATGCAGCACAGATAATATCAAGTAGTGCAGAATATCAGGATGGGATATTTTTCATAGAAGCAAAATCAACAATAAAAGCAAATCCGACCAATGTTTTTAAAATATTAACCGACTACAAAAACATATCACGAATTAGCTCTAAAATTATCGAGAGCAAAATCATCGAGAAAAACAACAATAACATAAAAGTCAAAACAATAGCGAAGGGATGCGTTTTGTTTTTTTGCAAAAAAATCACAAATGTTCAATTGGTTATTTCAAATTTAAATAAAGACATCACCTCAACAACCATTCCCGAGGAAAGTAATCTGAAATCTGGAAAAATGTTCTGGGGATTGACAAAAAAAGGAGATTTGACCGAAATAAAATATCTAGCAAAAATAGAACCCGATTTCTTTGTCCCACCTTTTATCGGCTCTTTTTTCATAAAAAGATTAATGCTAAAAGAAGCGGAGAGTTTTGCTAGGAATGTTGAAAAATTAGCAAATGAGAAATAAATATCCTCACCTCCTAATACCAGACTATAAGAGGATAAATTTGGAAATTAGGATGGCGTAAAAAATAGATGTTTTTTATAATCCATGGATTTATGAAGGACTCTGATTATGGATATATTATTAATTGACGATTTATAAAATATTAAGCGTGATATCACTTTATAGACCATCAAATTAGGACTTATTCAGCTATAATCATTTCCTAATTTTGGATTTTTAGCTAATTTATTAAAAGCCATATCCAAATCTTTTACATATCGATCTGCTCTTTTGGTTCCAAACTCTTTAAGACTATATAAATAAATATTTTTCAAATCTTTATAAGCGCTGGGTTTTATGAAGATTTTATGGTTCTTTTTCAAAATGAGTGGGTAAATTAATTACCAACGTATTTCCCACTTTATCAATCTTCGTTTTCCCACTTTGTCATCCTCGCGCAGGCGGGGATCCATGAAATATTTAAGCAGAAATATTAATTTTATTTTACGTTGAAAATTTCGTGGATCCCCGCCTGCGCGAGGATGACAAAGTAGGAAATAAGGTGGCAATAAATGAAATTCTGTCACCAAATTAGGTGACCTTTACAAGGATAACAAAGTGTAAAAACGAAGATTGACAAAATTGGTTAAGATTGCTTTTTAAGTTGGTAATTAATTTACCCACTCATTTTGAAAAAGAGCCGATTTTATTGTGGTGGATCATTTGTTTGTGAGTTTTATTTTTCTTTCATCTGGCTGAGAAATTTATCCATATTCCACTCAGAAGATTTTCCGCTATTCTCCCCCTCGTCAATAAGTTTGCGTAAAATCTCTAGTTTTGAAGCGGCTTGTTTTTCTTGCAAAAGACGTAATCCATCGCGGATTACCTCACTGGTAGTCTTGTAAAGACCAGACTCTACTAAACTATCAATAAAGTCTTTTTAATGTATCACTAGTATCAACTGTTATTGTTCGTGCCATGAATGGTATGATCTGTCGCCCATAAGTTGTTAATCTGGATTGCCGTGCTACGCTCGCAATGACGATGTTGGAGATCTGACAACAAAAACTAAAAACATCGTCATTGCGAGGGCTTGTCCCGCGGCAATCCAGACCAATCAATTCTAATTTTATCAAAGATAAATTATCAACATCAAACAAAACAAATCCAAAAAAACTCACATCTCAGAATAGACAACTTCCAAAGATTCAATAATCTCTTTAACTGTAACCAGATTATGCATCAGCTCCAATAGCTCATTATCGCCAAAAACTTTATTAGGAATTATTTTGCTCATTTTATGTAGATTTTGACCGAACTGTTCGATTGATCGTTTCAAAAAATAATATTCGACTTGGCTTTTGATCATGGTGTTTTGGGTTTGATTGGTGAAAAAAGAAACAGCAAAAAGCGATGGCATTTTTTGCTGCAAAAAACTAGTATTCCTATGTAAAAAACACATATACTATTGATTATCTGCATAATAATGGAAAATCCATAGTTGTCAATTAAAAATTAAAAAAAATGACAATTACCCCAGAACAATGCCGCGCTGCTAGAGAGTTATTAGGTTGGACCCAAGGATATTTGCAAAAGAAATCTAGATTAGGAATAGAAACAATTGGAAATTTTGAGAGAGGAAGTAGTAATCCGACCGATAGAACTTTTTATGATCTAACAAAAGCTTTTGAAGATGCAGGAATTAAATTTATTGATGATGAAATTCAAATTGGTGCAACTTTATTAAAAAAGAAAGAATAACAAAGTTGAAATTTTGTATGATCTATAGATCATAAATTATTTGTCTGGATTGCCGCGCCACAAGGGCTCGCAATGACGGAGTTTCTAGTTTTTGTTGTCAAACTTCTAGAATCTTCATTACAATGACAGCGTCATTATATTTAGTATAAAATTCAAAACACCGTCATATTAATTACGGTTTCCTTATCTTTAGTTGAAATTAAAAACACCATCATCGTAATTACGGTGTCATTGTTTTTAGTTTAGATTCAAAACACCGTCATTGCTGTGACGTCATTTCTAGTTTTTACTGTCAAATCTCCAATATCCTCACTTCTTTACTATTAAACTAAAAACATCGTCATTGCGAGGGCTTGTCCCGCGGCAATCCAGACCAATAAATTTAATTTTATCTAAGATAAAATTGCCAACATGAAATACTTCACAAGAACATCAACACCAAAATTATTCTTCCAGAAACTCAAATCCCTCACCAACTTCCTTCTCCAAAATCCGAGCAGCAACAATTCGAGCAGTTGCAAAAGACATCGTCCAACCGAGCGAGCCATGACCAATATTCAAAAACAAATTACTGTATTTCTCATTCTTACAAGCCAAAGGCAAAGATTCAGGGCGATAAGGGCGGAAACTCGACCATTCTTTCGCGTTGTTTAAATCACCAAAATCAGAATAGCTTTCACGAACCACTTTCTTGAGAAAATCAATATTTTTCTGATTTTCTACATCTTTCAATCCACAAACCTCAATCGTTCCTGCAGCTCTAAAAACAGTTCCAAGTTTGCTATAGACGATTTTGTTTTCAGGATCGCTCAAAGACAAATTGGGAGACAAAAACAAAGGATCAGTCGGGATCGACAGGCTATAGCCACGAATCGGATGAATTTTCGACTCAATTCCAATCCCACTAAGCAAAGAATTTCCAAAAGCTCC
>JBLHSZ010000036.1:0-9867 GCA_047627095.1 Rickettsiales bacterium | reverse complement strand
TGATTAATACCAGAAGACAATCTTTGTTCGACAATAAAAACTGTGAAATGTTTCTGGATCAAATCAGAATGGTCAAAAACTAAGGATGAAGCTGTGCCATCAAACCTAACTGCCGGAAGATCATTGATGGCATATTTTTCATATTTTGGAGCAACTCCAATTACGGCATGATTCTCTCCAGATGGCGAACTGTCATTCCAAGAGCTGCCATCAACATTGGTCAAAACCGTTCCATCATATTTATCAATTTCATTAAAGCTGGTTGTTAAAACTGGCTCATACCAAGCTATTAAGTCCTTGGTCAAAATAACTGGGGATTTGGTCGTTAAATCTTGAGAAAAGTTAACTTTGGATTGAATAAAAACAATACGTCCTTTACTGATAGCCAACAAGGCAACAGAAATCAGTAAAATCGTTATTGAAAGTTCAAGAAGAGAAAATCCTAGTTTTTTATTTTTCTTAATCATTGATGGGTAATTTTTAGGTGCTAGGCGTGACGTTGATTTTGTATTTATTGCTCAAATAATCTTGAATAGCATTTCTTTCCAACAAATCTAAAGCACGATTAAAAATGATAATTTCTGAAATATCTCCATTATAGAATTCTCCAACTCCCTGGCCGACAAATCCAGGCTGACTGTCAAAAAGAGATCCATCAGCGATCGCACTAGGGGCGGCAGATCCATTTCCTCCATTAACAAAAACCCCTTTGGTGGTTAGGATTTTCGGCGCAGATAGAAAGGTCAATATTCTTGGAATTTTGCTAGCAAAAATTGGGACTGCCTGCGTTCCATTAATTAGCGAACCATTAAGCGTATTGCTACTGGAATACCCATAAGATACTACATCAGATCCTATGACAGGATTTTTATTTCCGTCTCCTCTTGCCTCAACAGCAAAAATAGTATAGTTTTTACCAACCAACCTTGTGTAATTAGTAATTAGATGTTCATCTGTGCCATTAAATCTAAGCGATGGAAGATCATTTATTCCATATTTAACATACGCCGGAGCCTCTGTGGTGAAAATTACCGCATTATTACCTCTCACTGGAGAATTATCTTTCCAAGCGCTACCGTCAACATTAGTCAGAGCCTTTCCATCAAATATGTCAACTTCATTAAAACTAGTTTCCAAAGTTGTCTCATACCAAACAACTAAATCAGGAATGGCATTGACTGGCGATCCTTTAGTTAGTGATTTTGCAGCATTAATCTTCATCTGTTTTTTTAGAATAGATCCTTGACTAATTCCAGCAACCAAAATTCCAATCAACAACATCACAATTGAAATTTCAATCAGTGAGAAGCCATTTTTATTTTTTATTTTTTTCATCTTGGTCCTTGATTTAATTAATAATTATTTCACTTCCAAAATACATGAACCACCTTGTCCACCACCGATGCAGAGGGTTGCGAGTCCAATATTTTTTTCTCTTCTTTTTAGCTCGCGAAGTGTGTGAATGATGATTCTAGCTCCTGTCATTCCGACTGGATGACCAAGAGCAATCCCGCCACCATTAACATTCATGATGTCTCTATCAATTATACCTAAAGCCTTGTCTTTTCCTAACTTTATTTTACAAAACTCATCAGATGCAAAAGCTCTTTCGCAGCCAATCACCTGTGCAGCAAAGGCCTCATTGAGTTCAATCAACTCCATATCTCCTAAAGATAGTTTGGTTTTATCCAAAACTTTTGAAGTCGCATAAACCGGCCCCAGACCCATAACTTCGGGATCCAAACCTGCATAAGCGAAATCTTTCAAATATCCCAGAACCTCCAATTTGAGCTCTTTAGCCTTAGATTCACTCATCACAATCATTGCTGATGCTCCATCGGTCAGCTGTGAAGAATTTCCTACCGTTACAGTACCGGTATGTTTCTCAAAATAAGGCTTTAGTTTCGCCAAAGCTTTTTTATTTTGACCACTTCTAACACCTTCATCTTTTTCAATCATCTGACTATTATGTTCGTTGTTATTGAACACTGGGATGATTTCATCCTTAAAAATTCCCGTCGCCGTAGCCTCTTCTGCGCGATTGTGGCTCAAGACAGAATACTCATCCTGCTCTTCTCTAGTAATGGAAAATTCTTTAGCAACCGCTTCTGCAGTGCAACCCATGAGCATTCCTGAAACTGGATCAGTTAGACCTTGCTGAACACCAATGATTGGTTTTAGAAAACTAGGGCGGAATTTCAAAATCACCGACAATTTTTGAAAGATATTTTTCGCTTTGAAAAAATTAGAAAATAAATCCGTCATTTTCTTGCCAAATAAAAGCGGGATATTGCTCATTGATTCTGTGCCACCAACCAAAATAATTTCGGCCTCCCCTGCCCATATTTTCTCGGCAGCGCTTGTAAGTGCCTGCATTCCTGAAGCGCAATTTCTATTAACCGTGTAGGCTGGAATATGTTTTGGAAGTCCTGCTTTGAGAGAAATTACTCGAGCAATATTGGCGCAATGTCCGGGCTGAGCAACATTTCCAAAGATGACTTCATCAATTTTATTAGTGTCAATATTGGTTCTAATCAATAACTCTTTAACTACTCTGACAGCCAAATCATCAGCTGAAACATTTTTCAAAGCTCCACCAGCTTTTCCCATTGGGGTTCTAAAGCCACCAACGATTGCAATTCTTTCGCTCATATTCTGATTTTATGTTAAATGTTTATTAAAAAAATAAGATTAAATCCTGAGTGGAAACTGTCAACAAACTTCAATGACCATTCTTAGATAAATAAATTAGCTGCGCACTGAAACATCAAATTATTTTAATTCTTCTTTTGTGATATTTTTTCCTTGATCGGTATTTAGAATTTTATTTATTCTAAATAAAGGCGTGCATCTTTTTACAAACTAATTAAATTTTATCTCAGTCTCACCGAAGGCAATCAACAAAGCATTGCAATATTCTCAATTAATTGATCCGAGCTGTAGTCGAAAAATTCTTTAAATAAATGCTGCGCAAATTAAACAATAAATCATGAATTTTGAAATTATCGAATGGCTACACATCGTCAATTCAACAATATTATTTGGAACTGGAATTGGAAGTGCATTTCTTATGTTTGTAGCAAACCGAACTGGCAATATTCAAAATATCTATTTCTCTACACGTTATGTTATCATTGCTGATTTCATTTTCACAGCTCCCGCAATAATAATTCAGCTTACAACTGGATTGTTTTTGATGAACATTGCCGGTTACCAATTTGATGATCTTTGGCTGCTTTGGGGATTCGCATTATTTATTTTGATTGGAATTTGCTGGATTCCGGTCGTTTTAATGAAAATAAAAATGCGTGATCTGGCCAAAGAATGTTTAGATCAAAACACAAAACTTCCCAAATCCTATTGGAAAATAGACAAATGGCTAGTTATTCTAGGATCACTAGCATTTCCTGCCATGTTAATTATTTTTTATTTAATGATCATCAAACCCTTCTAAAATTAAACAAACTCTCACAATGTCAAATCAAGAAATCATCAACTTCGCCAATCATTTGGCGGATATTAGCGGCGATGTAATTAAAAAATATTTTCGTCAAGATTTTGGTGAAATCACCAAAGACAATGAAACTCCAGTGACAATTGCTGATCGAGAATCTGAAACAGTGATGCGTGACGCAATTTTGACAAAATTTCCAACCCACGGAATTATCGGTGAAGAATTTGGAGCAATAAATCCTGATGCAAAATATCAATGGGTTTTGGATCCAATTGATGGAACGATTTCATTTGTGATGGGACGTCCAATTTTTGGCACTTTGATCGCTCTTTGTGAAAATGGGGTACCTATTTTGGGGGTTATTAATCAACCAATAAACGGTGATAGGTGGCTTGGAACTGAATCTCGAGGATTGGGAGAATTGTTAGGTTTAGAAAATTGTGCGACTTTTAATGACAAAAAGATGAATGTCAGAAAATGTTCTGATTTGTCTGAAGCAATTTTGGGCTCTACTTCACCACATTTTTTCAAAGGGAAGGATCTAGAAACACTAAATAAGATTTCCATCCAGACCAAGTATCAATCACAGGGCGGAATAATTTATGGTGGCGATTGCTATTTATTTGGACTTCTGGCGATGGGTCAAATTGACATTGTCATTGAACAAGGTTTGAAGAATCATGATTTTGCGGCTTTGGTTCCAGTCGTTAAAGCAGCTGGTGGAGTTATTACTGATTGGAATGGTCAGGAGTTAAATTTGCAGTCTGATGGCAGAGTTTTGGCTTGTGGCGATGCTCAATTGCACCGAAATATTTTGGAAATTTTAAACAATTAAACGGCTCTTTTCTCAAAATGAGCCAATTAAACCAATGAGCTAAAGCTCAAATTATTTATTCGTATTGCCCTTCTTGGTGATGGTTCTGCTCGGATGTGTCGGATTGATGAAATTCATGAAAAAAACAAAAATATTTAACTTCCTAACAAACGCGCCACCGGTGTCGCGTTTGTTATTTTTATTAAACCCTCTGTTCTAGTGTGTCTAGAAAATATTAAACCCCCTTTTGAACAAGAAGAAATGAACAAAAAAAGAGGTTGTAGAATAAATTTATCTCACTTAAGTTTTTAAAAAATAATTTCAGACCGCAAAATCAAATAAAAATTCACATGATTGCAAATAATATTTTAGAAACTTGGTTAATCTTAGGAATTGTATTTCTAGTTTTAGATATTTTTGCCACATCAGTAATATTTCTATTTGTCAGCTTAGCGGCAATATTGGTGGGTGGGCTGATCTATTTCGGCGTAATTCTTGAAGACAATTTCTACGCACAATTAGCAACTTTTCTCATCGCCTGTTTTGCTTGGGCAATATTGCTGTGGATCCCGGTGAAAAAATTGAGAAAGAAAATCTACACCAAGAAATACAATGATGTGGTCGGTTCAGAAGCCATTCTTGAAGAAGATGCACAATATGGGAAATATTTTAAAGTCAAATGGTCAGGTGTTTCTATGCAAGCCAAAATTGATGAACAATTTAAAGATGCTACTTTGAAAAAAGGTGACATCGTCAAAATTACCGCAGTTAATGGTAACAGATTAACTGTTTCTCCCGGACTTCTAAACAATTAGAATCCACTAACTTAAATAATCAATAATATGGAATTTTTAGTCGCAATCGCCGCAATTTTGGCAATTTTGGTTTTATTTGGAGTCAAAATCGTTCCTCAACAACAAGCTTGGGTTTTAGAACTTTTTGGAAAATTTGATCGTGTATTACAACCAGGACTAAATTTCATCATTCCTTTCGTTCATCGCGTTGCCTACAGACACTCTTTGAAAGAGCAAGCTGTTGATGTTGATCAACAAAATGCCATCACCAAGGACAATGTTACTTTACACATTGACGGGGTTCTTTACATGAAAATAGTTGATCCAACCGCAGCATCTTACGGCGTCAGCAATCCTCACTATGCCTTGATTCAATTGGCTCAAACAAATATGCGCTCTGAAATCGGAAGAATCACTCTTGATAAAACCTTTGAGGAAAGAGAAAATCTCAACGTCAATATTGTCAATTCCATCAATGAAGCTTCAAGCGCTTGGGGAATTCAGTGCATGCGTTATGAAATCAAAGATATTGAACCACCAGCAACAGTCTTGCAAGCCATGGAATTGCAAGTTGCAGCCGAGAGAAGAAAGCGTGCAGACATATTGGAGTCAGAAGGAAATAGACAATCTGCGATCAACATCGCTGAAGGACAAAAACAACAAGTTGTTTTGGAATCAGAAGGTGCTCTAACTGATCAATCTAACAGAGCAAAAGGTGAAGCAGAGGCAATTTTGGCAGTTGCAGAAGCCACAGCGGAAGGAATCAATAGGGTTGCATCTGCTTTGGAAGGAAAAGGTGGATTTAATGCAGCTTCACTTCGAGTTGCGGAAAAATATGTTGAAGCTTTTGAAAAACTAGCAAAAACCAATAATACTATTTTGCTTCCAGCTGATGTTGGAAATGCTAGTAGCATGGTCGCTCAGGCTTTGACTATTTTTGATTCTTTGAAAAAGAATGATTCAACATCATCTCCTTGGGGATCAAAACAATAAATCCTGATCTAGGTTCTGTTGAGATTTGAGATTACTACTAAACCTTAACAGAACCTAAGCTTTGATCCTACAAATTCTTAATAATCACATTAAAATTGTAGGATCTTTGCGGTTTGGTCAAAGCAGTTGGACTGTTCTCAGATAAATAAATTCCATAGGCCACACAACATCCGTTGTAAGATAGGCCATATTTCCTCAGAATCACTTTTTTGGCATCCAAGTCCCGAGTTTCAGACATGTCCACTCTGAATTTTGAATTAAGCTTAAAACCAACATTAAAATCCAACTGCTTCCTAATATTAATATTACTAGCTGTTTGTCTGATAAAAATGTAGTTACTAGAAAAGTTAAAACGTCCTACATTCAAACCCATAGTAACTTCATTAACGTCATTGCGATAATTCGATTCATTGAGTTGGAAATTGTAAAGAAGGCTAAACATTTTTGGTGATTTGTAGCCAAATTCTCCAACGATGTTGGATTTATTATTGCCATCAAAACCACGAATAACCACATCCTGATTTCCATCTTTTTCTCTCCATCCTTGCCCTAATCCGAGACTAAATTGTCCCATTGTGTCATTGAATAAAGACGACTTGAAACCATAGCTGGACCTTACTCCCCCCTCATTTCGATCAAATCCTGTGAAGCGATCACTCAAAAACAGGTTATTTTGTGTCAACTCAACGTCATTACTATCTTCATTGGGAATTTTATTAAAATTATTTTCAAAAGAGCTAATAGCAATATTGGCCAAAGGCTCGATGATGATGGTGTTTTTTTTATATTTTCCAACCAACGGTAAAGACCATTTTAGATCCGCCTCAGGGCGATAATTGGTAGCATTTTTATCAAAATCATTGTCTTTTGTGGTGGTAGTGAAGTTATTTTCTAGATTGTAAAAATCACCCTGCACCGAAGCGTTGACCTCAAATAAGTTTCCAGCAATATTGTAAGGGATCTGGATTGCTGGCTTTATTGAAGCGCGACGATATTGCAGACCACTTTCCCTAGTGATTATTGTAGAATTAAAAAGACCAGAATATGTCTGATTTAGAAGGCCATCTTTGGGCGTTATTTCTTTGTAGGCATTGATGATTGGCAATGCGAAAGGCTCAGTATTTTCATCACGATTAACTTCCAATTCTTGAATTCGAACTGCTTTTATCGAGGCATAATCACGATCTTTGATGTAATCTAGATTGATTTGTGATGTTGTTTCACCCAGAAACTGATTTTGGTAATCACGTAAATAATTTTTATCCCCAACATTGTCGATGCTAAAATCAAGCGCAACATTCTCAGATAATGAAATTTCACCATCAGCTTTTCCATACCACCTAAATTCTTTATTTGATTCTTTGGTATTGGTTCCAATCAAATCATTGGTTTTCGGACGATTATTAGCTATTTCAAAATCGATATTAAATGAACCATCCTTAAGCAAGCGGCGATACAAATTATTCACTAACAAGTGGTTTTCACCCGGATGAAATTGAACGGTTGTGGTCAGATCTTTATTGGGAGCAAGATTAAAATAATAAGGAACAGAAAGACCAATTCCCATTTTGCTACTGTGGACATAGGAAGGATACAAAACACCACTTTTTCTTTTTGAGGAAGGAATTGGAGTGCTCAGATAAGGAACGTAGAAAACCGGAAATTTATAAATTCTGATCACTCCGGATTCAGTTTTTATGGAATTAGTTTCTTTGTTAATCGTGGTTTTGGCGGATGTGATCGAAATTGCATCTCTTTTGTTTCCAGCTAAATAATTATTTTCCTGAATTTTATCATTAGGGCAAATGGAAAAAATTGGCCTATTAAAAATAGTTTCTACCTCATTTCTACGAACGATCTTTGGTGATTGCATGTAGGATCCATCATTAAAAACAATCGTAGCATCATTAAAAGTTCCCGACTTAAAATCACTTTTTGCATCAATTCTATCTGCCAAGACATTGCCAATATCGTAATCGACAATCTTAACATTTCCGGATGCTTGAACATCTTGTGAATTTTGATCATATGAAAGGCGATCGGAAAAAAGCGTAGTTCCATTCTTTCTCAATTCAGCATTTCCGACTGCATTAATCACATTAGTTTCTTTGTCGCCATCAATTCTATCTGCTTTTAAAACTGCAGGCAGAGACAATTCTTGATCTGATTTATTTTCCGCGAAAGCTGAAAAACACAAACAAAAGAACACTAGATTTACAAGAATGAAAGAAATGAAGTTTTGATGAAAAGGTTTGAGTTTTTCCATTACCAGAAAATTTGAAAAAATATTTATGAGTCCTAAAATAGCGGCTCACTTTAGATTGAAGATGGCATAAAATCTATTGATTTAATTAAAAATTTACGATTCACTGTCGAAAAATTAATTCATCAAACTAAAATTTCCAAAAAAATGAAATTTAAAATCAGCAAATCAGCAATCGCAAGAGCGCTTTCCATTGTTAATGGAGCCGTCGAGAAGAGAAACACAATCCCTGTATTGCTTAATGTTAAAATTGAAGCTAAAAATGGTAGACTAAATCTCACCGCCACCGACATGGATATCGTGATCATTTCCAGTGCCGAAGCCTTGATAGAACTAGATGGAAACACCACCGTTCCTGCTCAATTATTTTACGACATCATCAAAAAAATTCCTGACAATACCGACATCAATATTGAGTTGATAGATGGCCTCACCATCAAAATCAGCTATGGAAGATCAAAATTCTCACTACCATGCCTTGATCCTGCTGAATTCCCAATTCTTTCTGAAGGAGAAATGACAGTAGATTTCACAATCAAAAGCAGTGAAATCATCAAAATAATCGACAAAACAAGATTCGCAATTCCTTCCGACGAAACTAGATACTATCTAAACGGACTATTTCTTCATGGAGCCCTTAATGGCGACAAAATTGAACTTCGCGGTATCGCAACTGACGGTCACAGACTTGCTCTGGCATCTTCAACCGCTTCAAGCCTAACTGCTGAAGTTGATGGTGTTATTATTCCTAAGAAAACCATCAATGAAATCAGAAAAATTTCCGAAGGAAATGAAGAAGTTTCAATCGCATTTTCTAAAGCAAAAATCCGCATCACCTCAGGAAACTCGACCATCATCTCTAAACTAATCGATGGAGAATTTCCAGAATATGATCGCGTTATTCCAAAAAATAATGATCAAATCGTTAATGTTGACAGAAAATTAATTTTCGATGCAGTAGACAGGGTTTCTACCATCGCTACCGATAAGAACAAATCAATTAAAGTTATTATTGAGAATGACAAAATCAGCCTACAAATCAAAGGTACTGATAATGTTAATGCTAGTGAAGAAATTGAAGTTGGTTTTAACGGTGAAACGATTGAAACCGGATTCAACTCACGCTATTTCTTAGAAATCATTGGTCAAATCAATAAAGAAAATATCAGTATCTTTTTCAAAGATGGCTCATCACCGGCTCTAATCAAAATAGACAATGATTGTTTGTATGTAATCATGCCAATCAGGGTTTAGTTTCTAGATCAACTCCTGTAATTTCATTGTGCTTGATTTTTCGCTCTCAAGCTTATTTATTTTTTAATTAAAAAAGTAAAAACCACAACAAAATGAAATCGCAGGAGAATCTAGATTACATATCGATCAACAATCTTAAACTAGATAATTTCCGCAACTATCAATCAATAAATTTTGATTTTGATGCCAAAATTATCGCAATCTATGGAAAAAATGGCGCCGGAAAAACCAACATCCTAGAGGCAATATCACTTCTCAGTAAGGGATCTGGAATCAAAGGTGCTGAATTTTGCGA
>JBLHSZ010000035.1:0-9894 GCA_047627095.1 Rickettsiales bacterium | reverse complement strand
ATTGAGCTTAAATAATTGTAGATATTTTTTTCCAAACCTTGCCACAAATAATGAGTTTTGCAGCGTGTGTTTTTTGTAACACAGCCATCGGCTCCAGAACATCTGGTCATTTTTACTGGCTCGTCGATAGCTAGAATTATGTCGGCAACGTTTATTGTATGGGGGTCTTGAGCTAAAACATAGCCTCCTGTTGCTCCACGAATCGATTTAACGATTTGAGCTTTTTTTAAAGAAGAAAAAATTTGTTCCAAAAAAGACAAAGAGATGTTCTGTCGAGATGAAATCAAAGACAAGGACACTGGCTTTTCAGATCCATGTTCCAATATATCAATCACTGCTATAGTTGCGTATTTTGCTTTGTTAGTTAGGAGCACGAGACAATAATTAATGGTTAATGATTATTTGAACGCCATTTTCATTTGGCGCCCAATTAATCATTTCCTACCAAGCTAGTCAAGTATTATTTAGAATCTGTTCTTGCTGGGGGACGACGATCTTTATTATTATGAGGAGGATTTCTTCTGGGTGGTTTTCTAGTTGTAACTCTTCTTTCGATTTTAGTAACAATGATTGCAAAAGCGATCAATAAGGCGTTAACAACAAACAAAGTTATAGCCAAGTCTTCTCTACCATCCTTAATCAAGCTGTAAACCAAAAACAACAATCCAAAGTTGTAGATGAATCCAAAAAACAATCCTAGTTTGTAACTGAAGCCATGGAATTTCAAAAACTTGTCCTGCCAGAAATGACGATGTGTTTGTTCTTTTTCAGCCATGTCCAACAATTTGTTCACTGAACCTGGAGCAACATCTTCATAATCTTCCAAAACAGTTACTGGAGGAAGGATATTGTAAGGAGTTCTTGCTGGTCTTTGATTAGAGCGAGGATTTCTATTATTGGTATGTGGTCTTCTATTGTCTGTCATTGCAAATTTTATTTTTAGTTAATTTAGGTGATGCAAATTACTTAACGTAAGTTGTCATTTTTCTTATTCTTGTTGATTGCAAGTGCAAAATCCTCACCTACAGCGGCGATGTCATCACCCACTGAACGGTTTTCTTTATTAAACGGGTATTGGTTGGAATTGATTTTTACAAAAGGAGTGATTGAAACAAATCCTGCTAAAAATTTCCGAAGGTATTTAATAAATATTCTGATTGATTTCATTTCGATGTCGAAGGTTAATTTTGCGAAAGGCGGGCAGAGTAAAGGCTAAAATCTAATTTGTAAAGAGATGAGAACTTCATAATTTAATATTAGTATGGTGCCAGTGCGGTAAATAATGCCACATTTTATATTTTTAGATAAATACCCTGTAGATTTTTAGCTCAACATTGAACTAGAATGATTCTTTTTAAATCCTTTGAAATATGCAAAAATATTCAACAATAGTCATTGGTGGAGGACATTCTGGTGTTGAGGCGGCTTGTGCCTCTGCAAGAATGGGAGTTTCCACATTACTAATCACTCTTAAACCAGAAAATCTTGGTGAGATGTCTTGTAACCCTGCTATTGGAGGAGTTGCAAAAGGTACGATCGTGCGTGAAATTGACGCTTTGGATGGTATAATGGGAAAAGCGATTGATGAATCCGGTATTCATTTTAGAATTTTGAATGCCAGCAAAGGAGCTGCAGTTCACTCTCCAAGAGCTCAAGCGGATCGAAAACTCTACCGCAAAGCGATAAAATCAATTGTTGAATCCCAAGAAAATCTTGATGTTCTTTATTCTTCAGTAGAAGATTTGATTATTGAAAATAATAAAGTTTGTGGTGTCATCATAAAAGATGGAAAAACCATTCAAGCAGAATCAGTTGTTTTGACCACAGGAACTTTCTTGTCAGGAATGATCCATATAGGTGATAAAAAAATTCCTGCTGGCAGAGTTGGTGAAGATCCTTCGGTTGGACTTTCAGCTACTTTAAAAAAACATGATTTTTCTTTAAGTCGTCTAAAAACCGGAACTCCTCCAAGAATCAGCGCCAAATCAATCGATTATTCTGAGCTTGAAGCTCAACCAGGAGATCAACCCTCAATTCCTTTTTCATATTTGACTGAGACAATTGAAGTTCCACAAATACATTGTCACATAACCTTCACCAACCCGGGAACTCACCAAATAATTAAAGAAAATTTGGCAAAATCTGCCATGTATGGTGGACATATTTCTGGAATTGGGCCGCGATATTGTCCTTCAATTGAAGATAAAGTGCATCGTTTTGCCGAAAAAGAACGTCATCAAATTTTCTTAGAACCAGAAGGTTTGGACACTGACCTGATTTATCCCAATGGAATTTCGACATCCCTTCCAGCCGATACTCAATTGCAATTTTTGCGAACCATCAAAGGGTTAGAAAATGTTGAAATGATTCAACCGGGATATGCCATCGAATATGATTTTGTAGATGCTCGTGAGCTTTATCCGACACTTGAAACCAAGAAAATCAAGAATCTGTTTTTTGCTGGACAAATAAACGGCACTACCGGATATGAGGAAGCTGGTGGACAAGGTCTGGTAGCTGGAATAAACGCTGCACTTAGGGCCAAAAAAAGCTCTGAGGAATTCATTTTGAATCGCTCAAACAGCTACATCGGTGTGATGATTGATGATTTGACCACACTTGGAACGGTCGAGCCTTATCGAATGTTAACTTCTAGAGCTGAATATCGATTGCATTTGAGAGCAGACAATGCCGATTTGAGACTAACCGAAATTGGAATTTCAATTGGCTGTGTTCTAAAACATCGATCTGAAATATTTTTAACCAAAAAAGAATCTTTAGAACGCGATACAGATGCCCTTAACAAACTGATTATTTCTCCTAAAAAACTTTTGGATTTGGGAATAAACATCAAGCAAGATGGGATAAAACGTAGTGCTTTTGATCTTTTAGGATTTCAAGAAATAAACTTTGAAAGACTAACAAATTCTTGGGAAGACTTTGCTGAAAAGACAAAAGAAATTAGTGCAAAGAATAAAAAACAAATTACTATCCAAGCCATCTACGCTTCTTATTTGAAGCGTCAAGATCGTGACATTGAAATCTTTAAAAAAGACGAGGGCTTAAAAATACCTGAAGATATCATTTATAAAGACATTAAAAGCCTCTCTGGTGAAGTGATTGAAAAACTAACCAAAATGAGACCAAAAACTATTGGCAATGCCGGTAGAATTCCTGGAATTACTCCCGCATCAATCATGGCGGTCATCATATACATAAAAACACAAAAAAAATGATTAACATCAAAACTATTTTCTATTCACTGATAATAATTTCTTCTTTTGCTACTCTTTCTTCGGCGCAAGTTTTGGTAAATAAAGAATCGCCAACATTAGATCCAGCAAATCAGGAATTATTAGATGCTTTGGAAAAATCAATGCTCCAAAGCCAACAAGAAAATTCAGGACTTCTTTTAGACAAAATAAAAGAATCTATTGGTGATAAAAATTGGAATGGAATAAAACAAAAACAAGCTCCTAAAAGCAATTCTTCTCTAACAATTATTGTGCCAAGCAATGATACCACTACTAAACAAATCAATAATTTGCCACCTCAAACAAACAACATCCAACAGATCAATAGCTCACCTCAAACCAATAACCCTCAACAAATCAACAATTCACCAAACACCATCATTCCACAAATAGATCCAAATCAAAATATCAACCTAGAACAATCCACGCGAATAATATCAGAACCAAATCCGGTCTCAACCATAGATGCAATTGATCAAATTCAAAAAACTTTGATTTTTTCCGAAAAAAAAAGATCATCTAAAAATATTACTCAAAAAAAACCCTCAACCAACATAAATCATACCTCAAAATCTAAATCAAAAGTTGAATTTTTGGTTTCCAAACCTTCGTCAAGAGGAAATGCAAGAACAAAACAAAAACAACAAATCGCCTATAATGCTTCACTTGCTGGACAATATGAAGTAGCAATTGAAATTTACAAACAAATCTTAAAATCAGATCCTAATAATAATTACGTCTCATTTTCTTTAGCTGCTTGTTACCACAAATTAGGTCAATATAAACAAGCTAAAAATCTTTATTACAAACTTCTCAAAAAAGAATGGGCAGATCAAAAAACCAAAGAACAGCTGATTAGTAACTTTCTAGAAGTTATTGTTGAAGAATCACCAAATGATGCGATCTATCTGCTTGGGAAATTGATTGATCAAAACCCAGATTCAGCTTATATAATGGCTGGAAGTGCAATGGCATATGACAGAATCAATAGACCAGATCAGGCAATCTTATTGCTAAAAAGAGCAATTCACCTCAATCCCCACCAAGAAACATATAAATTCAATCTAGCGGTTATTTTTGATAAAAAGGGTGACTATCAAAACGCCCTTCCGAAATATCAATCATTGATAAAAAAATATATTTCTAGTGGAGAATTGGACGAATCAATACCAATAGAACAAGTCAAACAGAGGGTAGATTTCATTATTAACCGAAGAGATTATGCAAAATAAATATGCAAAGCAATTCAACATTAGACAAACTAATTGATTACATCATAAAAAATAAAGCCTCAGATCTTCACATCTCATCAGGAAATAATCCGATGGCAAGAATTGATGGTGAACTAGGAGATATTCCAGAATTTAAGGCTCTTAATAATACGGAAGTTTCGGACATCCTTTTTTCTATCATGAGCGATGTACAAAAAGATGATTATTTGAAAAATATGGAATTAGATTTTTCTATGCAAACTTCTTCTGGTTATCGTTTCCGTATCAACGCCTTCAACAACATACATGGACCAGCCGCAGCTCTCAGAGAGATTCCATCAGAATCTATTTCTTTAGAAGGCATTTCCGCCCCTCCGGTTCTCACTGAACTTTGTAAATTGCACCAAGGTTTGATTTTGGTAGTAGGTCCGACAGGAAGTGGAAAGTCAACTACCCTAGCCGCAATGCTCAACCATCTCAACTACAATTATAAACACCACATCATCACCGTTGAAGACCCCGTAGAATTTGTCTACAAAAGTGATACTTCACTGATAAACCAAAGAGAGGTCGGCTCAAGTACAAAATCATTCCCAGACGCACTAAAATCAGCGATGAGGGAGGATCCAGATGTTCTCATGGTCGGTGAGCTTCGCGACCTTAAAACAATAAAGCTAGCCCTCACAGCTGCCGAAACTGGGCATTTAGTCATGGCCACACTCCATACCAACTCCGCAGCCCAAAGCATAAACCGCATCATCGATGTTTTTCCTTCTTCTGACAAAGATCTAGCAAGATCAATGGTGTCATCGTCTCTTGCAGCAGTTGTTTCTCAAAGACTAGCTAAAAAGAAAGGTGGTGGCAGGGTGGCTGTTTATGAAATAATGGTGGCAAATAATTCAATTAGAAATTTGATTAGAGAGAACAAAATCCCACAAATCAACTCAATGATTGAGATGGGGAAAAAACAAGGAATGACCACCGCAAAAGATTCTCTACTTTCTTTATTGAACAAGGGTTTAATAGATCAAAAAGTTGCAGAAGGATTGCTAAAGTCAATGACTGGTTCTTAAAAAAAATCACCATCAAATGCTTCTCAAAACCACTAATCTACAAAATTCTGCATCCAACCCATCAAACTGTGCTTTTGTATCTGCCTCTGCTGGATCTGGAAAAACCAAAGTTCTGACCGATAGAGTTTTGCGGCTTTTATTGAGTGGCGCTCGTCCTTCAAAGATTCTCTGTCTGACTTTCACTAAAGTTGCTGCTACCCAGATGCAAAATAGAATTTTTAGAGAACTAGAAAACTGGGCGATCTGGGATGAAGAGACACTCAAAAACCATCTCAAGAAATTCACCTCTCACGACCCTTCAATCCGAGAAATAAAAACCGCTAAAAAACTCTTCGCAGAATTGTTGGATGATGATTTTGGTCTGCAAATTTCCACCATTCACTCCTTTTGCCAAGGAATCATCAAGCAATTCCCTATTGAAGCTAAAACTGCACCAAATTTTTCCATCATCAGTGAACAACAAGAAAATCAGCTTTTGCTTGATGCTCGCAAAGCGATTTTAGAAAAAGCTCTGATCGATTCAGATTTAGCGATGAGAATAAACCTCATCTGTTCAAAACTGAACGAAACTAGCTTTTTGGATATTTCTTTTGAGCTAATCAAAGAAAGGCAAAAACTATCCAAACTCAAAGAAAAATATTTTGGAATAGATGGCGTGATAGATGAAATTTTCAAAGAAGTTCAAATTGGAAAAGAAGAAAATGAAAAAACCACTTTTATTGGATTTATCAATGATCAAAATTGGCAAAAAGATGATTTGATCAATCTTTGCCAAGGAACTGAAATTAAAAATGGTGAAATAATCATCAAATTTGCCACCAATCCAGATGAAATAAATCTACAGACATATTTACAAGTCTTCCTAACTGCGGTCAATGAACCTAGAAAATCTCTGGTTTTGAAGCCGATTCAAAAACAAAATCCTCTGGCAAATGATTTAATGCTTTTTGAACAAGAGCGTATTTTGCTATTCTTAGAAAAAATCAACAATGTTAATATTGCTGTTTCAACTTCTGCTTTGCTTAATGTGGTCGACAAAATCATCGAAAAATATGAAGTTTTAAAAAACCAAAATGGCTATTTAGATTATAATGATTTGATCATAAAAACCAATTCATTGCTTGAAAATTCCTCTGCCAGAGAATGGGTAAAATACAAATTAGACGGATCTTTCGAACATATTTTAATTGACGAATCACAAGATACCAATCATAGCCAATGGGATATTGTCAAAATCATCACTGAGGAATTTTTTGCAGGACAAGGATTGCAAGAAAATGATGGGGAATTGGCGCGATCAATTTTTATTGTTGGAGATGAAAAACAATCAATCTACAGCTTCCAAGGAGCTGATCCGGATATTTTTGCCAATATTTTTTATTTTTACCAAAACCAATTAAGTTTGATCGGTAAGGAATTCTTGAATATCGAACTTTGTAGTTCATTTCGTTCAATGCCGGCAATTTTGCAAACTGTCGACAAAGTCTTTGCTAAGCCAGAACTAAAAGATTCTATCAGTACTTTGGCACAAAAAATAGAACATCATTCCATCAAAGATCACCACTGCGGAAAGGTTGAATTATTGCCAGTTGTAAAGATCAAAACTCTAGAAAAAGAAGAAAAAAACTATCGCTGGAAACTTGATTTTGAAGTTAAGGAAGAACAAAAAGCGCAAGAAATTCTTGCTCAAATTATTGCCAAAAAGATTAAAGGATTTTTTGATAAGAAAAAGTTTCTAGCCTGCAAAAATCGTTTTGCCCAATTCGGTGATGTGATGATTCTTTTAAAAGAACGCAAAAGCAATCTGGGAAATTTTTTAATCAAATATCTTACCTTAGAAAATATCCCTGTCAGCAGTGCTGATCGAATCAATTTGAATAAAAATATCGTTGTTTTGGACTTGCTGGCTTTGGCTAAGTTTATTTTATTGCCAAATGATGATCTCAACCTCGCCTGCTTGCTAAAATCAATTTTTTTCAATTTCTCTGAAGAAGATCTGCTAATAATTTGCGATAAAAAGAATCAAGAAAAAACAACTCTGTTTGAAGCTCTAAAACAACATGATTCAGATCTTCACCAAGATCTTAAAAACATAATTTTGCAAAACCAAGATCAGCAATTTTCTGTCTATGGGTTTTTCAGCAATTTTCTGATCAAAGAATCTAAGCAAAAAAATGTTTTGCATAGATATGGCAAAGAAGGGGAAGAAATCATCAATCAGTTCCTGAAAATTTGCATCGATTATCAAGATCAGAATGTCAGCTCTTGTCTGCAAAGTTTTGTAGAATTTTTAGAAAATTCCAATTTCCAAATCAAAATTGACAGCTTTGGCCAAAATAAAAACCAAGTTTTTATCACTACAATTCACTCCGCAAAAGGACTAGAATCTCCTATTGTTTTTCTGGCAGATACTGTCCACAGCGCTCAAAAACAAATTGGTAATGATCGAAGTAGAATTTTCTGGAATCCGATAAACTCTCTACCTCTTTGGTCTCAAGGTAAGAAATTTGATAATGAAAATATAAAGAATATCAAAAAATTTGAACGGGCTAATTCTAAAAAAGAATATTGGCGCCAACTTTATGTGGCAATGACCAGAGCCGAGGAAGAGCTTTATGTCTGTGGTTTTAGCAAGCAGAAAATAGACCCTGATTGTTGGTATGAGGTAATAAAGAATGCAATTATTGGTGAAGCTAAAGAAATTGAAGATTTGCCAATCGATCCAGAATATTTATCTGGAAAAGGATTGTTGGTTGGAGAAAGTTTTGTGAATAATCAGTCGCCACCAATAATCGAACATTCACTAGAAGATATTAGAAAACCTTCTAAGAAAAATTTGGATAAAATCATTTCAAAAGAATTCTCATCAGAAGTTATTTTTCCATCTAAAGTAAATTTAGATAAAAATCAGATCGATCAGCATCAAGCTGATTTTGGGAAAACCATTCACAAAATTTTGGAATTATTGTTTAATTTAAAAATAAAAAAACCTGAAGAAAGGCGTGATTTTGTAAAAAACTATTTATCAAATAAGGGCTTACCAGGCGAACAAATGGTCCAAATAAATCGGAAAATTTATGATGTTTTTGCAGAATTCTCTGATTTGTTGACCAATGAAAAAGGTAGAGCAGAAGTTCCAATCATTGCCAAAATTGACGGAAAAACAATTTCAGGAAAAATTGACCGCTTGATCATTGAAGATAATCAGGCTTTGATAATTGATTTTAAAACTGGAAAAATAAATCCAGAAAAATATCAAACCCAAATGGATCTTTATGAGAAGGCTTTGAAAAAACTTTATCCTGAAAAAAATATTCAATCGCAAATTATCTGGCTATGAAAATTTTTATCTTAAGTTTAATTGTATTTTCTATTCTCACCTCAAATTCCTTTGCAGAAAATACAGGCAATCAGAAAATCTACAAAAAAAACATCGATAATTTGACTGAATTACAAAAATATGTAACTCAACGGAATGGAACGGAGCCAGCATTTTTTAATGAATATTGGGATAATAAGAAAGAGGGAATCTATGTTGATGCAGCAAGTGGAGAGCCGCTTTTTTCTTCAACTGATAAATATGATTCAAAAACTGGCTGGCCAAGTTTTACCAAACCAATTTCTCAAATCAAAACCAAAACTGATAATGCTTTTGGCATGGATAGAGTTGAAGTTCGCTCAAAAGATGCAGATTCTCACTTAGGACATTTATTTGACGACGGGCCGATAGATAAAGGTGGATCAAGATATTGTATCAATTCAGCTGCTTTGATCTTTGTTGATAAAGAAAATTTGGAGAAAAAAGGATATGGAAAATATTTGAAATTATTCAAAAAAGAAGCATCATCCTTACAAAAATAATCCGATAGATCGACATAATTTTTCCTATTGAGAAAATGCAACTCATAAACTTTTTTTTGGACAGTTTTTAATCAAAACAATAAACAAATTAAATTTTAACAAACTTAAAACCGTCATTACAAATAATGATGTGACTACCTTTTTTCAGGATAATTTTCAGGCGAATAAATATCAGCACTCTTCATGATTGGATATCCAAATCCTCTAATTCTAACAAAAATAATCAAAAAAATATGGCTGAAAATGAAAATTCTTTTGAGGAAATAAAAAGTTTTAAGAAAGAATTATCTCCAGTTAAACAGGAGTCAAATCTATTAAAAAAGGCGGCAGCAAAGTTTGCAAAAGAATCACGTTAAGATACGCATGGATAAAAAATAACTGCAATTCTCAAAATGATAATTGTCTCAACCAATCTGACAAATATGATAATTCGCCATTTCTAATTACGACCTTATGCACGTTGATGAAGGGTTTTGGCGGCGGTTATTACGAATA
>JBLHSZ010000034.1:0-9905 GCA_047627095.1 Rickettsiales bacterium | reverse complement strand
ACCAACATCATAGGCTTTTAGATTTTCTCTTTTAATATCAGCAGCAGACGATTGTTCGAAGCGACCATTTTCTCCAGTAGCAGAAAAAGCAACTCCCAAATTTCCGAAATTATCAGAAAAATTCAAACCATAGCTGACGACTTGCTTGATATCACCATTGGTAGTTCCTGAGACTGACGCAGAAGTTCCATCACTTCCGGTGTCTGGTGTCAAAGTCAAACCGAATTGCCAACCTGAAATTCTTGGGGTGTAATAGTTGATTTTCGTAGCATCTTCCATATCACCAAATTGGCCATTGGTGCTTTTTCCACTATTGAAAGCGACAGTATCGCTAGAATTTGAACTAAGTTCACCATTATTACTTAAACTAGTATCAGAATCATAAAAACTTCTTGCATATCCACCGTGAGCAACTGGAGATTGAGGAATTAGAATAAAGCTAGGAAGTTTTATTTTGCCACAATCCGGCGTGGACGGCGGGGCTGGATTGCTATCACAAATAACATTTCCAGCTGCAACTTGACTGCTATGAGCAAGCATCGGTAAATTAACATATTCTAAATATTTACCATTGATACCACCAGCTCCACGAGCGAAAGTTTCTGGCCCAACTTTCATTTTTTGGTTGACCGCTGAGTTGTTTCCAAATTCTACTTTTCCGAGTCGAGATTCAGTGAAAATGTAGACCTTGTCAGCATTAACACCTTCATTTCGAGCTGAATTTCCAGTGTTGGCTTCAAGCTCAATCACTGCACCATATTTCATGCCAAATTCATTGATTCCAGCAACTTTGATATGAATTTCTGCTTCATTAGCAAAATCTGGATTGTTGTTCTGTTTATTAGTCGTTCCTGAATTTGCAACAGCTGTATCAGCATCCGGCAATCTTTCGCCACCATAAGCACTATCTTCACTTCGAAGTGCGGCATTGAAATTAACAAATCCTCCAACACTAATTGCTGGGGCTGATGAAAAACGATCACTTTTTGCTCTTTGAGCAAATGAATTGCTGGCACAAGCTGAGCTTAAAAGAGCTATCAAAAGACCTTTTTGGAAAGATGATTTTTTCATTAATTAAAAATTGAAATGTAGTTGATGTGAATTGAGGTCGTAATTTATTGATATTAAAGTTGAAATCAACCATTTATTGGTTCTTTTCCAAAATGAATTGGTCAATTAGTTAGCATATTATTTATCACTTTTCCATCCTAGTTTTTCCTAATTTTCCATCCTTGTAAAGGTCAGTTAATTCGATGACAGAGTTTACATTTATCATCCTCGCGAAGGCGGGCAAACGCAATGCGTTTCCCCATAAGGTATTGATATTGAAATCATGATTTTAGTTTATGTCTAATTATCATCATTATTCTCAATTTTGTTATCCTCGCGAAGGATGGAAAAGTGAAAAATTAGGTGACAAAGTGGGAAGTAAAGTGACAAAGTGGGAAATAAAATAGTGAGAAATTAAATTCTGTCATCGAATTAACTGACCTTTGTAAGAATTTTCAAAACTGAACAAGAGTCCATTTATTTACTTTTCGCCGATTGATGTTCAATCGAATTATTCTAAAAAAATAAAGGTATTAATTTGTCACTAGTGCTGCTTGCAAGAAAGATTTTTTTGTTGAAAATACCCTGCTTTTGAGAAAAGCAAATAAATCATAAAAGTGGACTACAAAATACAACTCCAAAACATCACCAAAAGCACCCAAATCACTTCAGTCAATGATGACGCAATTGGACTGGTCCTAAAAAGACTCATCCACAATTCTAAGCAGCAGACTTTTTTGCATATTTGCAAAGACGACAAAGAAGCAATCGTCTTTCAAAAACAAATTGAATTTTTCAGCAAGCGAAATATCGATTCAGGAGAGCTAGAAATATTGAATTTTCCTGCTTGGGATTGCATTCCGTATGATCGAGTGTCTCCAAAACTTCCAATAGTAGCCGCCAGAATCAACTGTCTTCACAAATTAACCAGACAAAACCCCAATTCAAAAACTCTCATCATCACCACCATAAATGCGGTTTTGCAAAAAACCGTTCCATCGTCGCTGATCAAAGATCTTGGTTTCAAAATTGAAGTGGGTGATGAAGTTTCTATCGATCTTTTGGCTAGCTCTCTGATCGATAATGGATTTAGCCGTAGCGCGGTTGCAGATGGAATTTCTGAATTTGCAATTAGAGGAAATATCGTCGACATCATTACCGCCAATAACCAAATCGCTGATGATCTGATCGGATATCGCCTCGATTTTTTTGGAAATAACGTCGAATCAATCCGAGTTTTTGACCCAACTACCCAAATCACTTCCAATAAAGTCAATCAAGTCAACCTTCTACCCATGGCTGAGGTCAATTTGAACGCCAGTGCAGTCAACAATTTTCGGGCAAATTATCGCAATATTTTTGGCGCACCGTCAGAAGATATTTTTTACAACACAATTTGCGAAGGAAGACATCACGATGGTTTGGAACATTTCATGCCATTATTTTATGAACAACCACTCAGCAGCATTTTTGAATATTTGGACAATCCTCAGATATCATTTTCTAAATCAGTTTTAGATGCAAAAAATGAACGACTAAAAACCATTAAAGACTATTATCAAGCCAGAGTTGACAATGTTCGAGAAAGCAAAAAATCCGGATCAATCTACAACCCACTGCCTCAGGAAGATTTGTATTTGAGCAATGCAGAATTTGAAAAAGAGCTGGAAAAAAATCTGGTGATTTATTTTTCCGCCGCCACAAACCAAGAAAATAAAAACCTCAAAAGAACCATAAATCTTGAAATCAAACCAATCCCAGATTTCGCTCTCGCCTCACGTGCCAACAAAACCAATGTCTTTGAATTGTTCAAAGAATTCTTAAATGCTGAATCCAAAGATCACAAAATCGTTATTTTTTGCTCTTCTCTTGGTTTCCAAGAACGCTTACGAAAAATCCTCAACGAGCATGAAATCAGAGGATCAATCATCACTCGAGTAGAAGAAATATCCAAGCTAAACCAAAAAAACATTGGCCTTGGAATCCTGCCAATTGGCAATGGATTTGTTACCAGTGATTTGATGATCATCGGTGAATCTGCCTTTTTTGGTGCAAAAACCATGCGCCAATCAATCAAAAAATCGGCAGAACAAATTTTCGAAAGAGGTGTTACGCTGCAAGTCGGAGAATTGGTGGTTCACCGCTATCACGGCATCGGAAAATTCGATGGCCTCCATAATATTGAAACTCAAGGAATCAGAAATGATTTCCTAAAAATATTGTATTTTGGCAGTGACGCTTTGTTTGTTCCAGTCGAAGACATCAATCTCATCACCAGATATGGCAGTGAAAATTCACTAATAATTCTTGATAAATTAGGAAAAAATAATTGGGAAAATCGCCGCGAAAAAGTCAAAAAGAAAATAAAAATCGCCGCGGAAGCTTTGATAAAAATCGCCGCGGAAAGAAAAATCAGAAAAGCCCCAATTCTGATTCCCAATCAAATGGAATATGAAGAATTCAAAGCAAGATTTGGCTTTGAAGAAACCGAAGACCAGCTCTCAGCCATCGCCCAAATTGAAGAAGATCTAGAAAAAGGATCACCAATGGATCGCCTAGTCTGCGGAGATGTTGGTTTTGGAAAAACCGAAGTCGCCATCCGCGCAGCTTTCATCACAGCCAATAGCAAATATCAAGTAGCAATCATCACCCCAACCACCCTTCTTTGCCGCCAGCATTACAAAAACTTTATTGATAGATTTGAAGGAACAGGAATAAAAATCGCCCAACTATCCAGAATGGTCACGGCGGCAGAATCTAGAAAAACCAAACAAGATTTAGAAAACGGCACAATTGACATCGTCATTGGAACTCATGCCCTTTTGAACAAAAACATCAAATTCAAAAAAATGGGTTTGATGATTGTCGATGAAGAACAACATTTTGGTGTGATCCAAAAAGAACGTTTGAAGGAAATGCGCAGCGAAGTTCATATTTTGACTTTGTCGGCCACACCAATTCCAAGAACGATGCAAATGTCACTCAGCGGAGTCAAAGAACTCAGCATCATCGCCACTCCTCCAGCGGATCGCATGGCAGTTCGAAATTTCGTCATGCCTTATGATTCAGTGATCATTCGTGAAGCGATTTTGCGTGAATATCAGCGCGGTGGCAGAGTGTTTTTTGTCGTTCCGAGAATTTCTGATTTGAACCAACTTCATGACAATTTGAGCAAACAAATTCCTGAAGTTAAAATCGAAATTGCCCATGGACAAATGCCACCAGCAGATCTTGATGCCAAAATGAATGATTTTTATGATGGAAAATTCGACGTTCTGCTTTCAACCACAATTGTTGAATCGGGAATCGATATTTCTTTTGCCAACACCATGATCATCTACAAGGCTGAAAATTTTGGATTGGCACAGCTTTATCAACTTCGCGGAAGAGTCGGTCGTGGAAAAACTCGCGGCTATTGTTATTTTGCCACCAAAATCCACAATTTGAGTGAAATTGCCAAGAAAAAACTGCAAGTAATTCAAAGTTTAGAAACTCTTGGATCGGGATTTTCTGTCGCATCTCATGATATGGATATTAGGGGAAGTGGAAATATTTTGGGTGACGAACAATCAGGGCATATCAGGGAAACTGGCGCTGAACTTTATCAATCCATGCTGCTTGATGAGATCAAAAGATTGAAAAATGCGGCGAAAAATCCTGCTAATAGCTCAAAAACCGAAGATATTGTGATGGAGGAAGAAGATTATTCTATCAAAATAAAGCTAGGAATTTCACTCCTAATTCCCGAAGAATACATTGCAGATTTGTCGACTAGAATGCAGTTTTACAAGCGCATTGCAGGAATAAAGACCAGAGAAGATCAAGAACAAATCACCTTTGAAATAATTGATCGTTTTGGGAAAATGCCCATTGAGATTGAAAATCTTTTGCAAATGACTTATTTGAAAAATATGTGCCGAAAAGCAAATATTGAAAAGTTAGAAATAGTCTCGCAAGGAGTTTTGGTCAGTTTTAAAGATAATCATTTTGGAAATGGTGAAAAACTTCTAGAAATGGTCTTCTCCAGCAAAAACAAAATCAAGCTTCAGGGACATAAAGTTTTATTTACGATGACAAACAAGTCAGATTGTGCTAAACTAGATAATTCCTTATTGGCGATATCTAAAATCCATAATTTGCTCTAAAATCATGTATTTATCAAAAAAACATCTAGCAAAAATAAAGAAATCTAAAAAAGCAAAACCTCTTCATCAAATCCTCAAAGAAGAAGAAAGTCAGGAAGATTCAAAAAACAAAAATGTTGAAAGCAATCCCACATTTGTCGAGAATTTAGCTTTGGAGAATGCTTTAAAATCCAATGCCAAACCTTTCCACAAAACCATCATTGAAGAGAAGCATAACTTACAAGATCAGCTGGATGATGATGATGACCAAAATTTCATATCAGGGAATAACACAAAAATAAAACCGATCAATGAACAAATTAGAAGCCTCAATCGAGATACTCAGCTAGAATTGGAAATTAAATATCAAGAGATTCAGCATGCTCTCAATGCAGATGTTGATATTTGGGATGAACATAGTCACAACATTTCTGAAGAGGTGACGGAGGATTTGGAAGAAAATCTAGAAGCCTACAAATCATTCATCCACCAAGTCAAAACCGATCATGGACGCAATAAATCATTGGGGAAAATGGACCTTAAATCGGCGGCAGTAAAGAACAAAGTCAAAAGGCCAGTTGGTTTTGCCGATAAAGTAAGGCTAAGAGCCTTGAGCTCTGACAATGGATTTTCAAGAGGTGGTGGTGGATTTGGGTTTTAATTTTTTGAGGGTCAATCCCATTTACTTAGCGAAATTTTGCTCTAAATCATTCTCACTTTCTATTTTGCCATATTTGTAAAGATCAATGATTAGATGGTAATTTAGACCTAAATCTTTATTAAGCGAACTTTGTTGGTCTGAGTTTTTATTCCGATTTTATTTTTTACACAAATCCATTTTACTATTTCAAAACCATAGCAATATTCTCTTCAACCAACTTCTCATTCAAATAAATTCCATTTTCAAAGACATCAATCTTTGCTTGTCTACCACCACTAACTTTCGGATAAAAAACATCGCCAATGTAGCGACCGAAAATGTCGACTTTGTTGGTGCGGATGACCACGAATTCCAAACTCATCGCCAAATCTCGTAAATATTTTGCAGCTTTTCTGCCATCATCAGTTTTTATTTCTGCAGCGTCAATTTGTGCTAGACGAATTCTTTGTTCTTTATTGACCTCAAATCCCAAATCAATATTCAAAACTAAAGTGTCGCCATCAACCACATCGATGATTTTGGCTTTGTAAAGATAGTTGGCTTTGGTTGGTCGAGTGATTTTTGAATTTTGTGAAATCGGTGTTGAATTTCTCAAATTCTTGATTTCTGCTCCCAATCTTGGGGCTTTCCAACCTTCATTTAAAGCTCTTTCTTCTAGCTCTTGACGCAAATTTTGATCATTGACCGTGAGCAAAAATTTGTAATGTGACCAACTCAAACTTTTTTCAATGGGTGGGTCTTTAGGATAAATTTTAAAGAATTGGATTGTCCGACTGAGGATGGTTTTGTCGATTCCAAGATCCTCTGAAAGACTCTTGATGATCAGTGAATAATAATCCAAATCCCCATCTATTTTCTCTTCCTCGATTCTTTTACCAATATTCCAATAGGTCAGAATGATCTGTTTGCGAAGCATTTCTTCGGCTTTTATTTTTGAATCTTTAATCAGCACTTGTAGGTCTGTAAGTAATTTTGAATATTTTGATGATGTTAGAATTTCACTCATTTTTGATCCTTAAATTTATTTTAATAAATAGTTGCCCTGCAGGGCATCTTTTTTTAGATTAAATTTTGAGTGTTAGTCTTGCAAGTTTTTTAATTTCTGACAGTTGTTTTTATTCACAAATGACCAATCTTGTGGACTTGAATATTTCCGAGCAAGCTGGAAGCTGACAGTGTCTATTGAATCTGATGAAACTTTAAAAAAAATAATCCAAAAAACACTTTACTTATCCTAAGTCAAAAACTAGAATCCCGGCTCGTTTTGTGCCTCTGTGGCGGAATGGTAGACGCGATAGATTCAAAATCTATTGTCCGTATGGGCGTGTCCGTTCAAGTCGGATCGGAGGTACCAAAATCTACCAACTATTCTAAATCCCACCAAACACCACTTACAAACTTCCATAAAAAAATTTCACATGGATCTGACAATAATCTTAAAGGCAATTTTTCTAGGAATTATTGAAGGTTTGACCGAGTTCATTCCCGTTTCATCTACTGCCCATCTTCTTTTATCAGCCGAATTTATCGACTTTTCTTACGTCAAAAATGATGTTTTCGAAATCGTCATACAACTTGGTGCAATTTTTGCAGTCTGTGTTTTTTATCACAAAAAAATATTCAAAATAATATCAGGAATTTTTCATAAAAAATCCTCTCAGGACTTTTCTCTCAACATCCTCATCGCCTTTCTGCCATCAGCAGTGTTCGGCCTTTGTTTTTACAAAATATTGAAAATAATGTTTTTCAACCCACTATCCATTGCGATTGCTCTGATCATTGGTGGAATAGCAATATTGCTGGTTGAAAGAATGAAAACAAAACCTCAAACCTTGAGAATAGAAGATTTATCAAAATTACAATCTTTGAAAATCGGACTTTTTCAAACAATGGCAATGATTCCTGGGGTTTCCCGATCGGGAGCGACAATTCTGGGTGGATTGCTTTTGAAATTGGATCGCAAAACCTCAACCGAATTTTCATTTTTTTTGGCCATTCCAACAATTTTTGCCGCTTCCGTATTTGATCTTTACAAAAATTATCAATCCTTGAGCAGCTCTGAATTAGAAATAATTCTAATTGGATTCATTGCCACTTTTTTCTCATCACTACTCATCATCAAATGGTTCATAAATTTTGTCAGCACCCATAGCTTCGCCGTCTTTGCATATTATAGAATAATTCTTGGGACAATAATAATTTTAGCTATTTTGTAACAATGCCAATAGAAGTTAAAAAATACGATCCATCAGGAAAAGAACTAGCCATCAGATTTGGCCTAGGAGGAATCAAAGCGGTTGGAGTTGGAATGGTGCAAGATATGATTGAAAACCGCCAAGAAAACAATGGCTTCAAAGATATTTATGACTTTGCAAGTAACGCTGGACTCAAGGCAGTCAATAAAAAATCCCTAGAAGCATTAGCAAAATCTGGTGCTTTTGACAATATCCATCCTAGTAGGAATCAAATAGTTGAATCAGTTGAAATCATTTGCAAATATGCCTCCGCTCAAGATGAGGAAAAAAACAGCAACCAGATGAGTCTTTTTGCCTCATCAAAAATAGTTGAAGAAAAACCAGCCTTAAAGAAAGTTGAAGAGTTTGATAAAGCACAAAAACTACAAGAAGAATTTAAAGCTTTCGGATTCTTTTTGAATGAACATCCAATTGACAATTTTCTCGATGATTTACGCAAAAGAGGGGTGCTTTCTTCTGAAGACATCGATGAGTTAAATAACGACAATATCGTGAAACTGGCTGGAGTTGTGGCCTACAGCCGACACAAATCAGGACCCAAAGGTCGTTATGCATACTTGACTCTGTCCGATCCATTTGGAATATTTGAAACAGCCATTTTTGATGAAAACCTAATCAATGTCTATCGCGACATCATGAATGATGGAAGTAGTTTGGTGGTAGAATGTCTGATCCGAAAAGATGAAGGAGGTTCGAGACTTTTGGTCAAGACCCTTGAGGCAATGGAAAGCTTTGTCCAGAACACCCCGGCCAGAAAAGAAGCCTTCAAAGATATTCGTCTACAAGAGAAAAGAGGGAAATTTGATTGGAAAAACCGAAAAAAAGAAAAAACCGACGTCAATAACGACTCGATAATCCAAGAAATGGCTCATAAAAAAAGAATTGAGCTATTAAAAAGCAAAAAAATTATCGAACAAATCGCCATTAAAGTGTCAGATCGCCAATCAATCCTCAACATCAAAAGCTTTCTTTCACAAAGAAATGCTCCAGATGAGTTTGACAAATTCAGCAAAGTGTTTTTTCTGATTGAAAATCCTCAAGGAGAACAAGTCAAAATTGCAGTTGAAGGGAAATATCTTCTTGATGAGAATGACCAGAAAAAATTGGAAAGTTTTGGTTAAATAATAAAAAAATTACTTCAACTATTCCGGCAGATCAGAACTGATGTGTTCACCATTTTTCGCAGACTAAATTAGAATCTTAATATTTTACTATCCATTTATGAAGAATATTGTGATTAATGCTTAAATATCTAGCCGACCTGGTAATAGGATCTTAATCAAAAGCCATATGGGATAGTCGCACCTTAAATTCTAAGGGATGTTTGTTTGATATTATTTTGTTCGAAAATGTCATAAAAAGGGCAGCATCATCGTAGCTACTTGGAATTTTTTAAGAGTGACTAAAAGATAGTAAAGATGAATTGATGGGCTTGATAAAAAATAATTAACCCAAAACTAAACTTTCAACATTGACATTATTACATTAAGAACATAAATATATTGCTACAATATAACATCACATTTAATAGATAATAATTATGATTCTGGCTTATTCTTTGGTAATTGGTTGCAGCTTAATGCATATTTTTTGCTGTGGCATTCCTTTGCTTACAACAATTATTGGATTGGGCACGACTCTTGGATTTATTAATGGCGGAATCTTGCAAAATCCTTTATTTGAAAGTTTTGAGAAATTTGAAATTGAAATTATGCTCTTATCGGGCCTAATGCTTTTATTGGCTTTTATCCTAAAATTCAGAGCTGAAAATATTGCATGTTGTGAAAAAAAAGAGAATAATTTTTGCTCTCAAAG